>JAQGOT010000599.1 GCA_028293465.1 Pedosphaera sp.
GGGTTACAGAGGAACGGGCTGGAACCAGGCCGCTCGACCTCGTCATTTGGAGATTTTCACGAGGATGATTTCTTAGCCGCCTTGAGCTTTTAGAGGCGGCCGCGCAGCGCGAAGGTGAGGGCTTTGACGGTCAACTCTACGAAGATAAAGGGTTTGGTGACGAAATCGCTGCCGCCGCAACGGAGGGATTCGGCGCGTGATTTCGAGTCAATTTGGCCGGTGACAAACACGACCGGTGTCTTGGTATTGGGGCCAGTTTCGTGGATTTTTGAACAGGCGGTAAATCCATCCATGCCGGGCATTTGGACGTCCATGAAAATTACGTCGAAAGATGTTTTGGCAGTCAAGGCAAGCGCGGACTCGCCATCGTCAGCGTTTTCCGGCTTTAAGAAAGCGTTTTGGAGCGCGCCGGTGATGGCTCGGCGGGTGAGCGGGTCGTCATCGACGACTAGGATGCTGATGGCAGGCTTGGTGGCCAGGTCCGGTTTGACGCGGTTGGTAAACAAGTCGGTGAGCAGATCCACCGCCACCAAGGCCGTATGCACCGTGGCGTCACTGACATTTTTCGGGGCGTCGTGGAGTTTCTTCAAGAGCGCTTCCAAGGCAGATGCCACTTGAAAGGCCACGGAGAATTCGGGCGCGGTGAGTTTGATCCTCAGCGATTGCATCTGAAGGTAACAAGTGACCAACGCTTCCTGCGGCACGGCTTGGCCTGAAGGCAGACCGGTGATCGCTTGGAGCTGTTTCCGCAGATCCTCCAGACTGGCGGTGGCAAGCCGGATCAGGGCGGCGGAGGCTTTTTTAGCACCCGGCGCGCTTACCAGCGCGTCAGTTTTCAAAGTTGTCTGCCCGGCAGGGACACCCTGACCTTGAACGGGGACAGGCTCGTGGACTGACGGCGTGGCCAGCGAGGCGTTCGAAGCGTTGTGCTTAACCGCCGCCGCTTCTGTCGGGCTGGTCGGGGTCACCGTGCTTTCGGGCGATGCGCTCGCCGGTTGCGCGATAGGCACGTCTGCACCAAGTCGGCGGCGCAGCACCAAGGTGAGGGCTTTAACGGCGATCTCAAATGGGAGGAACGGCTTGCCGATAAGATCGCTGCCGCCACTCACAATTGATTTGGCGCGGGCATCGAAATCCTTCCGGGAAGTGATGAATACCACTGGTGCAAGGCAGTTGATGGCGATCTCGTGAATTTTCGAGCATAGTTCAAAGCCGTCCATGCCCGGCATTTGCACATCCAGGAAGATCACGTCGTAGGCCTTCTCGGCGGCAAGGGCGATGGCCGACTTGCCATCGGCAGCAAGGTCGGGTTGGTCGAAAGCCTTCTTAATGGCGAAAGAAACCGCAAACCGGCTGACCGCGTCGTCATCGACCGCCAAGATGCGGATCGGAGGATTGGTAGCAAGGTCTGGGTTTACGCCGGGTGTGCATAGGTCCGTCAGCAAATCGATACCACTGGCGACGGTCCGAAGCGTGGAAGGGGTGACTTCGTGCAAACGGTCGCCGAGTTGCTTGACCAAGCCCTCCAAAGCGGAGGCCATTTGCCGAACCGGAAGCAACTCAGGCAGGGCGGCCTTGCTTTTAAGGATGCCGATCTGGTCGTGAAGGTTATGGAGCGTTTGCTCAGGGAGGGCGGGGCCGAGCGTGCGGGTGGTTTTTTGGTGAAGCTCCCTCAGCCGGGCGAGGTGTTCAGGCACCCATTGGAAAAACTCCCGGAGCGCATCCGCCTTTGTCTTGCAATCATCCGCCACTGTCTTGTCCTGAGCTTCCTTACCGGGAAAAGCGTTTGGCGGCGGTAAGGGGGTGGATGCTCGATGTGGAAGCGCTTTCAATTCGATCCGGAAGTTTTCGAACGCTTCATCTTCCGCATAAGCTGCCGGCGGATTTGCGGCGGGAATCGGCAGCGAAAAATCAGGAACGTAAGCAGGCTTAAACAGGCTTCGGAACTGCGATTCAGAAAGCCATTCCTGAAAGTCTGAAGCGAGGAAATTAGCCAGCCGGGCGAGCTGTGTTCGGCAGAGCCAGCCGGCGGTCAATAAGAGCGCCGCGCCCAGCAGCAAACCTTGAAAAAGATTTGGGGGCAGGACGGCCAGGGTTTGGATCGCGATCATTGGGTACGATGGGCTCGTCATAGCTGTCTCATTCCTTCGGCCTGCTCGGGCAGGGGTGTCAGATTCGAGAACATTTTGTTCAAGTAGTTGAGGCACGTCTTCATTTCAATAAGGTGATGGAAGCAGGTTCTGCGCCGAGAAAAGAGAGCGGCAAGCGGTCGCGCAGTCCTATTGTTGGGCAATTTTGTATGAAATGTGTGCAACGCGGCTCGCTCATTTTGAGACACTTGTGTCCAATTATGGGATGGCATAGGGACTGCTCAGATTGCAACAGCTTAAGCAATGAGAATTACCCGTTTAGCAACACGGCAGACCACTGCACTGCACTCAGCGTTCACGCTGGTGGAGGTAATGGTTTCCGTGGTGGTGATGTCGGTGGTGTTTGCCGGTTTTTTTGTGGGCTTTGCCCAGGGCTTTGCGCAGATGCAGGTGGCCCGGGAAAATCTGCGGGCGACCCAGATACTCCAGCAGCAGATGGAGACAATCCGGCTGTATACCTGGGATCAGATCAACACGACCAACTTTATTCCCGCAACGTACTATGTTCCCTTCGATATCAACGGCACCGTGTCCACGGTCGCGGTGACGAACGCACTGGTTTATACGATGCAAACGACAATCGCCAGTGCGTCGATGCCGGAAACCACGTATGGGGATGATCACCGGCAGGTGACGTTCACGCTGACCTGGACTTCAGGCGACAAGCAACGCCAACGGGAAATGACCACCTTCGTATCTAAATACGGACTGCACAATTATTATTTCTAAGAGTATGAATTGTGCCAAATCAGCCAAAGCCGGTTCACGGGGTTTTACCTTGTTCGAGATGGTGATTGCGATGGGGGCCGGCGGTTTGTTCTTCGCAGCGGTAGGCTCCATGATGCTTTTCAGCGGGAAGAGTTCCGCTGTTTTGGGCAACTATGTGGATTTGGACAGAACCAGCCGCAATGCGCTCGACAAGATGACCACCGAGATGCGGCAGGCCAACCGGTTAATCGGCTATGCAACCAACCAATTGCAATTTGAAAACGTCGATGTCAGCACCGGAGTGACCAACACTTTGACCTACACGTACAATTCCACGGCGGGAACGCTAAGCCGGAGTTCGGGGAGCCAGACGAGCATACTTTTGACAGGGATCGTGACCAACTCCCTGCAATTTGCGATGTATCAACGCTGCCCGGTCCCGGAATCGTGGGATCAGTATCAACTCAGCAATACAACCCAGGTCGCGCTTTGCAAAGTGGTGCAACTATCATGGATTTGTTCGCGCAGCATTTTGGGCCGGCAGGCGAATACAGAGAGCATGCAATCGGCGAAGGTCGTCATTC
>JAQGOT010000631.1 GCA_028293465.1 Pedosphaera sp.
GCGGCACAGCTTGGCGAACAACATTTTTTCCGCTGGTGCCAACAGCGGTAAATTGCCCCGGTTATCGCGTGCCGGCGGGAGCGCTGTCCCGGTCTCCGTGAGGGTGAACGGGTAAAGCTGCCGCACGGTCAAGGCGGTCGCGACCTCCAGTGCCGCCGAACTGCTCATGCCCGCGCCCATGGGGATGGTCCCATGAATCGCCGCGTTGAACCCCGTGAAATGGACGCCGCGCTTGCGCAATTGTTCGAGCACCCCCTTGACGTAGTCGGCCCAGGGAGCGGCGGGATTCTTGACGGTCTCGTTCGACCAAAAAATTTCCGGTTCGGGAAACGCGGTGGAGATGAGCTCAACCTTCCCATCCAGGCGCGGCGAAGCGGCGATCTCGATGTAGCGATCCACGGCCAGCGAGAGCACCAAGCCTTCGTTGTAATCCGTGTGATTGCCCAACAGTTCCAACCGGCCCGGGGCGCGAACGACGTGCACGGGCGGGGCGCCGAAATGGCGTTTGAACAGTGTTTCAACTTCTTGCATAGAAAAAATATTGCCGGGTGTGAATTAAAATTGGGGACGGCGGCGGTCTTGGATATGGCCGGAGGAATCCATGTCGCTTCCTTAAAGCTCGTCAAATTTCCTGGCCAGCGTGAAATCCTTCTCCGTCAATCCGCCCTCGTCGTGAGTGGTGAGCGTCAAAGTGACTTTGTTCCAGCGGATGTCGATGTCCGGGTGGTGGAACGCCTTCTCGGCCTTCGGAGCGAGGGTTTTGACGAACCGGACCGCGGCGGGGAAATCTTTGAACTGATAAGTGCGGGTGATCGCGCCGCCTTTTTTCGTCCATTCCGGGACGCCGGCCAGTGCCGTCTTGATTTGGGCTGGAGTGAGCTTTGCCATGGTTAAGGAATGCCACACGTCGGGCCGCGGGTCACGTGGAAAACTCGGTTGCGGGTCATTTGATCAAAGGCGGGACGGTGATGATGGGCGGAGAATTCGGTTCATTGCGTTGGGCTTCACGCAAAAGGCTGAGGCTGGTGATCCACGACAGCAGCCACGAGCTCACGACCAGAATCAAACCGAGCGTGCCGATCCACGGATAAGGCTTGGGCTGCGACGGCAGATCGGAGAACTGCCGGTAAGTGTCGCTGAAAAGCTGGATGAACCAACCCATCACACAGCCAAAGCCCGCCAAGGCGAGCGCAAGTTGCACAAGGCCCGCCGAGATGCGCCGCCCCATGAGCGAACCCAGGCCGGGCGTCGCCAGTTGATTGACCAGCAGGCAATTGAGGGCGGTGGCTCGCTTAAGGGGCCTTGGGGTTGAAGATGTCTTCATAAGCATACATCAAAGCCACCCAACCGATGGCCATGGTAACGACCACCCCGACGCAGCAGACGATGATTCCAGAAATCCCCACCAGGCCGATGACCAGCAGGAGCGCGAATACGAGAAACCAATGCTTGGTCACCACCTTGCGGCTTAATTCCATGGCTTCCCAAAAACCCAACTGCTTGTCAATGACGAGCGGCACGGCGAACGTCCAGGCCACCCACAGGTAAATACCAGGGATGACGCAGGCGGCGAACCCGAGGAGGGTGAGGAGACCCTTCACCAAGCCCAACAAGGCGAGCGGCACCAAAGCCGAAGTCAGCCCCGAGAATGCGTCCGCGATCCCCGCGTCCTGTCCGCGGATCAGTTTCAAATAATACATATACAAACCGCCCATGAGCACCGTTTGCACCGGCAAATTGATCAGCCAAGTCAGAAAGACGAGCAGAACCCCTTCCGGCGTAACCTGCCGGTTGGTCACCATCGATTCAACAGCCGAACGCGAGAGCAGGCCGACGCCCTGGTCGATCGCCTGCATCACCAACATCACCACAAAGGTAATCCCCACCACCGGCCAAAAGTTGCGTTTCACCAGCTCCCAACTACGGCCAAGGCAACTGCCGATATCCAGATCATAATCACGGGCAAGAATTTCCTCAGGTGTGGCGGGCGCGGCGGGAGCGGCACCTGCGGTCGGAAAAGGCGGCGGCGTGGAAGGCGCAGCCCCGGCAAGATCGGCGAACTCCGGGAATGTGGCCAGCGGTCTCCATTCGGTGGTGCCTTCGGCTTGGATTCGGGTTTGGCCATTCGCGCGGCCTTCCCTGCCCCATTCGCGCACCTGCTCCGCGCTCACCGGCCCGTATTCTTTTTGATCCGCTCCGATTATTTTATACATAAATGGTAAGTGGCCGCCACCGGTTCACGGCGGCGACAGATACGTGAACGGCGCAAACGGAATGTTCCGCAGAATGGTGAACGCGATGATCGCCACGACCAAGAGTTTGATCCAGAACGCCCGCACGGCCACGGGCGGAGGCGGCTTGCCGGCAAGTTCCCGCAGCAACCGCCGGCCTGCGGAGATCGCGAGGAATGGCAACGCCAGCACCAGCAGTGGGTTAAAATGCAGCGCCGCCAGCAAGTGGCCGTGCAACAAACTGTACAATGCCCGCGAGGCCCCGCACCCAGGGCATTGCAGTCCCGTCAGTTTATGGAAAACGCAGATCGGATAAAACGCGTGCTGCGTCGGATTAAACTGGAACAACACCACCGCGCCGGCCAGCAAGCCAAGCATCGCCAGGGCCACGATTCCGTAGCGTAGGGCCGGTTGTTGTTGTCCGTTCGCAAGCATCACTGGTGCATTCCACTCAAGCCGACCGCGAGTTGGATGATCACCCCGATGACACCGGTCACCAAACCCACCCCAAATGCGATCCAGCACCACATCTTCGCCTTCCGCGACGCTTCCACAGCGCCGGCGTAATCCCCCGCCTGCAGTTTCCCGTTCACCTGCGCCGCATAAACGATCGCCACAATCCCAAACGGCAGGCAGCAGCAAAGCGTGCACAGAATCGCCTGCACTAGGTAATTTGGCACCGTCGCAGGCACCCCCGAAGGCGGTGCGCTCATGGGCGCTATTCTCCCCGGTGCCATTGGCGGTGGCGCTGCCGCGAACAAACCGGCGAACTCCGGGAACTCCCGCAGCGGCTTCCATTCCGTCGTTCCTTCCGCCTGGGCGCGGGTGTTGGCATCCGCTCGACCCTCGGCGATCCACTGACGCAATTGCTCGCCTGACACCGGGCCGTACTCCGCCTGGTTCGCTCCAATTATTTTATACATGGTTGTTCAGGGTTTGACCGTCGCGATTGGTTTTAGTGGAACGCCCCGGTTGGCGCAAGTTCCGCCTTCGCCCGCCGCCCGGTCCTTCCGCCGCGAAATCGAATGCTTGCATCCGCCCTTCAATGATGGAACCGGAACGAGCCCCGGAGGTTCCCGGTCACAAGCATGATCGCCATCAGGAAAAAGCCGAAGAGCGACAGCACAATCCCCGCGATCGCCAAGGCCCTGCCGCTTTGCATCGGGTTACGATCGATCTGGGACAAGCCGATGCCGGAGAAAATCAGTCCGAGCGTGGAAAACGGCAGGCCGCAACCGCAGCAAAGCAGGCCCACAATGCTCAGCACCAAGCCGGCCGTTGCCATGCCGTTGGTTCCGACAGGCGCGCGAACCGTGGTGGGAAAAACGGCGGGTGACACAGGAGGAGTGGCGGCGAAGGCCGCGGCAAATTCCGGAAGGGTGCCCAGCGGCTTCCATTCCCCGCTGCCCTCCCGCTGAACCGGCGTCTGCGCATTCGCGCGCCCCTCGGCTATCCATCGGCGCAACTCCTCCGCAGTGACCGGCCCATACACCTCCTGATCCGCTCCAACGATCTTATACATGCGATCCCGTGTTGCCCTATTAATACCTCAATTCACCCCAAATGCCATCTCCTAAATTCGCGCCAGTAGCGCGCCAACGTCTCCGCCCACCCAGAACCTTTAGCAACCTGGATTAACTTGGATTTGCCTGGATTAGGTTGGATTCACTTGGATTCGACACCTTGGCCGTGCGCCAGCACCTTGGATGAGCTTGGATTTGCCTGGATTAAATTGGATCAGCCCGGCAGGCCAACCTCAACCGACCGGCCGCCACCTCCAGAGTTTCTTCCATCATCAGCGCCCTCCGGGCGTCCACGCTTGGTCATTGGTCATTGGTCATTGGTCATTGGTCATTGGTCATTGGTCATTGGTCATTGGTCATTGGTCATTGGTCATTG
>JAQGOT010000706.1 GCA_028293465.1 Pedosphaera sp.
TTCGCGCCAGACCGTGCAATCCGGACGCTCCTCGCCGCGGATGGTCACATAATCCCGGGCCATGAAACGGCCCATGAACCGGCGGTCCTGCACCTCAATCCGCTTGAGCCATTTGACCCAGGCCACGCCGTACCAGCCCGGCACGATCAAGCGCAGCGGGAACCCGTGCCCCGGCGGCAGCGGCTTGCCGTTCATCTCATAGGCCAGGAGAATCCGGTCGTCCAGGGCGTCCCCAACGACGAGGCTCCGCGCAAAATTTTGCACGTAATCGTGGTCTTTGATCTGCTCCGTCTTTTCATCCGCGCCAAAGAACACGACTTCGATGCCTGTTTTTTTCAGTCCGCATTCACGCAGGAGCGGGCCGAGCGGCGTGCCGGCCCAACGAGTATTGCCGACCGCCCCCATGAAGGTGGGCGAAGAGCCGTTGCCAGAACATTCCAAGGTGGCGATGATTTCTTTCCGCCGTCGCGATTTGATTTCCTCCAAGGAAAAAGTCTTCGGCTGCTTCACGAGCCCGGTGATCTCCAGGTGCCATTGCGCCATGTCCACCTTGGCGGCACCGTAATGGCTGACCGCGAAAAAATCTTCCTCCGGTGTCATCCATTGGGTGAGCTGCTCCCATTGGATCATGGGCCGGTTGGGTGTGGCGGGGAGGTGATCTAGAAACGGCACCAAGGTTCCGGCCTGCCCGGGTTCGGAGAAACCGAAGGCGGAGAGTGGAAATTGGGAGAACGCGAGCGCGGCGGTGGCTACGCTGCCTTTGATCATATCCCGACGGGTAATGGGCTTGGGCACGGCTCGGATCGTGCCACCAATTTACCGGAAAGACAAACTAATCCGGCCTGCCAATTCAGTGGAGCAATTGGGAGCGTTGCTCAAAGCTTGCGAATCTCATCCCAGAGCGGTTGGAGATCGGGATCACGCAATGCCATTTGCTTGAGGGCTTCGCGGCCGCCGATCTCGAGCGCGCGTTGGAAGAGCGCTCGCGCCTCGTCCAATTGCTCCAGTTGGCAGGCGTAGCAGGCGAGGTTGTAGGCCACCGTGGGGTTTTCAGGGAATTTTTCCAAGGCTGGCAGGAGAGCTTCCCAAGCAACCGGTAATCCACCGCTAGGCGCGCGTCGCAAGGCGTAAGCCTGATGCAGCCAACCCACCGGGCTTCCGGGCATGAGCCCGAGCAGGGTGCGGGCCACCTCCACGGCTGCCGCCCAATCCTGTTCCGTCGTGAAGACTTCCCAACGGAGATCCAGCACCGCGGGATGGTTTTGTGAGGCGGCGGAGACTTGTGCCAATTCGAGCCGGGCCTCGGCGCTGTTGCCCAATTCCAACCAGCCTTCCGCGGCGGAAACCAGAAACGAATCAGGCGGCTCAAGTGGTTGCATCGGGCAGATGATAGCGGTGCTGTCAACCGTGCCGGTTTGCGGTCGCGCATCGTGCATCGCACACTGGCTTTTTGGCCGGGGTCACGCTAGAATTGTCCCGCTTATGAAAACTCTACTATCTACGCTGCTTACTCTGGCATGCATTCTGAGCGCCCGTGCGCAGGTGCATACCGAAACGATCGAATACAAGGACGGCGACACGGTCCTGGAAGGTTTTTCCGCTTATGACGCCGCCATCCAAGGGAAGCGTCCCGGCGTCTTGATCGTGCATCAATGGAAGGGACTGACGGATTACGAGAAGCACCGCGCCGAAATGCTGGCGAAACTTGGCTACAACGTTTTCGCCCTGGACATCTACGGCAAGGGAATCCGTCCCAAGGATGCGAAGGAAGCGGGAGCATTGGCCGGTAAATATAAGGGAGATCGCGAGTTGTTGCGGCAGCGCGCGAAGGCCGGCTTGGCGGTGCTGGAGAAGCAGGCGTTGACGGACACCAAACACGTGGCGGCCATCGGCTATTGCTTTGGCGGCACCACGGTCATCGAATTGGCGCGGAGCGGCGCGGATATTTCCGGCGTGGTGAGCTTTCACGGAGCGCTGGATTCACCCAAGCCCGAGGACGGGAAAAACATCAAGTGCAAGGTGCTCGCACTGCATGGCGCGGACGACCCGTTTGTTCCCGCCAAGGACGTCGCGGCGTTTGAAGATGAAATGCGGCAGGCCAAGGTGGATTGGCAGCTCGTGAAATTCGGCGGTGCCGTCCACTCCTTTACGGAAAAGGCCGCCGGCGATGACAACTCCAAAGGCGCGGCCTATAATGAGAAGGCCGACCGGCGTTCCTGGGCTTATATGCAGCAGTTTTTTGCGGAAATATTTCACTGAGCCCGAATTGGGGCCACTCCCCCACGACCTTCGCCCCGAGTTTGATGGTAGGGTGGAACATGCTGGAGGTCGTGAAAGGGTTCTGGCGGTTGTTGAAAGCGACCGCGGTGGCTTGGTACGAGGATGAGGCGCAGCGGTTGGGCGCGGCTTTGGCTTTCTACACGGTGCTGGCGCTGCCCCCGTTGTTTGTCATTGTCTTTTTCATCGCCGGGTTGCTTTTCGGCGCGTCGTCCGCCCGCGCGCAAATCTTCGATCAAGTCAATCAGTTGATTGGGGAACCGGGCGGCAAGGCCCTGCAAAGCGTGCTGGCCAATCCGCAGCAACAAACCCGAGGGGGGGTCGCCACCGGCGTCGCGATCATCACCTAGCTGCTCACCACCACCGGGGTCTTCCTGGAACTGCAAAGCGACTTGAACCGGATTTGGGGTGTGCAGGCA
>JAQGOT010000747.1 GCA_028293465.1 Pedosphaera sp.
ACATGCTCGGCCAGGTTGGTGCAGGTGTAGTTGCGGGGCGTGCTCAGCAAATATTCGATATACTGCCATTTCGTTATCATGCCGTACCCTACCGCCGCTTTTCCGCTCAAGCGAAAGTCCTGTCAGACTGGGAAGGGACTTGCCCGCAGATCACGCAGACCGGAAGGGGAGGTTTTACAGAAGCTAACGAAGAAAACGAAGGGGAAGGGTGTTACAACCAAGTAACAAAGTAACCAAGTTGGGAAAGGATGGGGAAAGTTTTCAGTTTCAAGTTTTCAGTTTTCAGATCGGAGGGATGGAGCTTGCCCGCAGATCACGCAGATTGACGCAGACCGGAAGGGGAAGGGGGACGGAATTACGAATTATCAAAATATCAGATTTCGAAGCGGTTGGGGACCTGGGAATCTGATGGCTTGATAGTTGTAACCTGTTTGCCTACGCTCGGTTCAAAATAAGGACCGAACCGGACTGACTCATCATAATGCCCAAAACCGCCGCCAACAACAACGTTGGTCCTGACCTTCTCTTGTCTTTGCGTGGCATATGACGCCGGAAGAACAGGCCCGGCTTGATATTGATAAGCAGCTCACCGCGTCCGGTTGGGCGGTGCAGGACTACGCGCGATACAACGCTGGCGCCGCCCAAGGAATCGCCCTCCGGGAAGTCCCCTTGAAATCCGGCCGTTGTGACTACCTCCTATTGGTGGATCGCAAACCCGTTGGCGTGGTCGAAGCAAAGAAGACAGGGACACCGCTGTCCTCCATCTCCGAGCAATCCGGTCACTACGGCACCAAACTCCCTGATTTCTTCGCGATCTCGACTCAACTGCCCTTTTATTATGAGAGCACCGGGGTGGAAACGTTCTTCCGTGATGAACGCGACCCGGAGCCCCGGTCCCGCCAAGTTTTTTCTTTCCACCGCCCGGAAACCTTGGCTGCCTTGCTGGCTGAAGGCAGCACCCTCCGGGCTCGCCTCGCCCAGATGCCGTCCTCGCACCCACTCCTTACCGCAGGCATGCGCGCCTGCCAGATCGAAGGGATTACGAACTTGGAGCAGTCCTTCGCCGTTGCCCGCCCGCGAGCACTCATCCAGATGGCCACCGGTGCCGGCAAAACCTACACTGCCTGCGCCTTCACCTATCGGCTGATCAAGCATGCCGGGGCGCGTCGGGTCCTGTTCCTGGTGGACCGGGCGAACCTCGGCCGGCAGGCCACGGCCGAGTTCCAGCACTTCGTTACGCCCGACACCGGACGCAAGTTCACCGAGATTTACAACGTCCAACATCTCACTTCCAACCAGCTCGACTCCGTCTCGCGCGTCACCATCTGCACGATCCAACGCCTCTATGCCATGCTGCGGGGCGAGGAAATGGACGAGGAACTCGACGAAAAGTCCGGTTTCGAGGTGGCGGCCGCTTTAGCCGATGGGTGTGTTGAACCCCGCCCGCGCGACGTTGCCTACGTTCCCGCCATCCCGATCGAAGCCTTTGATTTCATCGTCACCGATGACTGTCACCGCTCGATCTACAATCTCTGGCGGCAGGTTCTCGACTATTTTGACGCCTTTCTCATCGGACTCACCGCCACGCCCTCCAAGCAGACCATTGGATTCTTCAACCAGAATCTCGTGATGGAATACAACCACGAGCGCGCCGTGGCCGATGGCGTCAACGTCGGCTACGAGGTTTATCGCATCAAGACCCAGGTCACCGAGCAGGGCGGAAAGGTCGAAAAGGGTTTCTACGTCGATAAACGCAGCCGGGAAACCCGCGCCCGCCGCTGGGAGTTGCTCGACGAAGACCTCAGCTACGCCGCCCAAGCTCTCGACCGCTCGGTGGTTGTCCCATCACAAATCCGGACTGTACTGCAGGCGTTCAAGGATGCCTTGTTCACGGAGCTGTTCCCCGGCCGCACCCTCGTGCCCAAGACCCTCATTTTTGCCAAAGATGACTCCCACGCCGAGGACATCGTTCACCTGGTCCGGGACGTATTCGGCAAAGGCAATGATTTCGCCAAGAAGATCACTTACAAATCTTACAATACCGAGACCAAGCGTTACGAAAAATCCGAAACGCTCATCCAGGAATTCCGGACCTCGCCCCAGCTTCGGATTGCCGTCACCGTGGACATGATTGCCACCGGCACGGACATCAAGCCGCTGGAATGCCTGCTCTTTTTGCGCGACGTCCGCAGCCGCGTCTATTTCGAGCAGATGAAGGGGCGCGGCACCCGCGTGCTGACTGCCACCGACCTACAGGCCGTCAGCGGGGCGGACGCCCACGCGAAAACCCATTTTCTCATTGTCGATGCCGTCGGGGTGTGCGAGAGCGACAAGACTGACTCCCGCCCGCTCGAACGGCAGCGAAGCGTCGCCTTCGACAAGCTGCTGCTCGGCGTCGCCCTGGGCAAACGGGATGAAGACACGCTGACCACCCTTGCCGGACGCCTAGCGCGCCTCGACCGGGAACTCACCGCACCCCAGCGCGAGGAAATCGCCGTGCTCGCCCGCGGCAAAACCTTGGCTCAACTTTCCGCCGCCCTGCTTGGTGCGATCGATCCGGACAAGATCGCCGCGACCGCCACGTTCATTGCCGCGAGCGAAAATGGTCCGTGCTGTTCCGGTGATCCCGTGCCCGATCCCACTCCCGAACAGGTGGAACAGGCGCGCGAACACGTGGTGGATGAAGCCTGCGCGCCGTTCGACAACCCCGCCTTGCGTGATGCCCTCGCCAAGGCCAAACAGGATGCCGAGCAGACGATCGACACCGTCACCATCGATACTTTGACCTCCCAAGGCTTCGACCCGGCCGCCAAGGCAAGGGCCGACGGCCTCGTGCAAGGCTTTCGCGATTACATCGAGCAGCACAAGGCGGAGATCACCGCGCTGCAGTTGCTCTACTCGCGCCCCTACAAACAGCGGCTCACGGAGAAGATGCTCAAGGAATTGGAGAAAAAGCTCCGCGAACAACACGCCGCCTGGACGGAGGACAATTTGTGGAACGCGTTCGCTGCCGCCGCGCCCGAGAAGGTCAAGGGCCGCTCGCAGGCCGGACGCTTCGCCGACCTCGTCGCCCTCGTCCGTTTTGCGCTGGAGCAACAGCCTGTGCTTGAGCCGTTCGCCGAATCGGTCACCACGCGCTTCAATGAATGGCTCATGGACAAGGCCAAGGCCAATGTCACCTTTGCGCCCGAACAACTCGGCTGGCTCAACCTTATTCGGGACCACATCGCCACCAGCCTGAGCATCGAGCCGGACGATTTCGATTACGCGCCGTTCAGCCAACGCGGTGGACTTGGGAAAGCGCATCAACTTTTTGGCGAGCAACTGCCCAAGCTGCTGGATGAACTAAACGAGGTGCTTGCTGCATGAGTGAGAAACAGAAAAACCGCGAAGCTGTAGGCCGGGTGCCCCCACCCGGCGCAGTCCTCATGGGGGGAAAGAAAATCGCACAGGGCAACAAGCACAGCGGCGGCCCGATGCAGCAGGAATCCCAAGACACGTTGAGGCCTGAAATGGCAAAGGAAGGCGACATGGTTGCGCTTGGCGAATTGTCGGAAGGACGCGTGGCTCAGGATGGCCCACCAAGCCGCGGCGAATTCACCTATGTTGACATCAGCAGTATCGATCGAGAGACCAAGCGTATTGTTGACCCGAAAGTCTTGCCAGTCGCGAAAGCCCCCAGTCGAGCAAGACAGGTTTTGAAGGCCGGTGATGTTCTCGTGTCCATGACCCGTCCAAACCTGAATGCCGTGGCGCTTGTTCCGCCAGATCTCGACGGTGCGATTGGCTCGACTGGATTTCATGTGCTACGCGCAAAGGACGCCGAGCCAGGCTTCCTTTTCTACGCCGTCCAGGTGACCGACTTCGTCGATGCAATGTGTCTGAAGGTGCAGGGCGCATTGTACCCGGCGGTGAGGCCACGCGACATTTCTTCCTTCTGCATTCTCCCTTTTTCCTTGGCGCAACAGAGGCGGATAGTAGCGGAGATTGAGAAGCAATTCACGCGGTTGGAGGCGGGGGTGGCGGCGTTGCGGCGGGTGCAGGCCAACCTCAAACGCTACCGCGCCGCCGTCCTCAAAGCCGCCTGCGAAGGCAAACTCGTCCCCACGGAAGCTGAAATCGTGGCTGCGTCGTCCCG
>JAQGOT010000748.1 GCA_028293465.1 Pedosphaera sp.
AAATGAACGGGCAAAAGTTCATCGCCCGCTACCCTTCAAGTTCACTCCACGGACTTTTGCAATCGTCTCTGAAGTCTCGCCTTTTGGACGGTGCATTCTTGAGACTTGCCTCCGTAGGCCGGTTTTAAGGAGAGCTCCTCGTTCTCTCCTATACCATTGCCCTCCAAAAATTGGCACCCCGATGGGAATCGAACCCACATCTCCCGGATTTAATCCGGGCGCTCTATCGCAGTTGAGCTACGGGGCTGTCCTTGTCTCCTGCATCAATGCAGACAGCTCTCGGATGCTCTTATGACCTCAAGTTTGAATCAGCGCCGGAGGGCGCGCGTTTTGTAAGTGAGCACCGGACGGAACGTGGCGACGACGGACGCGAGCCCGGCATCGACGAGGTCCTGAATCACGGTCTCGATGTTCTTGTAAGCTGCGGGAGCTTCCTCGTAAAGCAGGTCGCGCTCCTCACAGATGACCCGCCCACCGAGCGGCGTCTGCACCAGCTCGGCCTGACGGAAGCGCTCCCGCATGCGTGCCCGGCTGTCGCTGCGCGACCACTTGCGGCCTGCGCCATGCGCCAGCGACCAAAGGTTGGCCTCGCCATCACCGAGCGGCAGCACGAGATAACTCAACGTCCCCCGAGTGCCCGGAATCATCACCGGTCCGGCATCGGCGGTCACCGCTCCCTTGCGATGCAGCCACAGGGTTTCACCCTGGTGGTCGCGCCGACTGATGCTGTTGTGACAACCATCCCACACGCGTTCGCTGACGCCACCCAGTCCGGTGATGAACCGTTCCGCGATCAGCGCCCGATTTGCCGCCCCCCAACGGACTGCGAAATCGTGCCCGCGCAGGTATTCTTCGGCTGCCGGCGATCCCGCCCGCGCGCCAGCGGCGTGATGCTCGTCCACATGGTCGCGCAGCGTGGCTTCACCCAGGCCGCGCGAACCGCTGTGAACGAGCACCACGAGTTGGTCTTTCCCCAGTCCCAACCGTTTGACTTCCTTGGCGTCAAAAGTTTCTTCCATCGCCTGCAACTCGGCGAAGTGGTTCCCGCCCCCGATCGTGCCGAGCGCCGTGTCGTAGGCCGTCGGGGCAAGCCCGGCCGCCGCGAGATACTCGCGCGGGTCACCTTCCCACGGATGCTCGAGGTCGAACCGCAGCGAGGCCCAGCGATCCAGCTTCGCCTTGCGGCGCAGCAAATCGGTCTTCCACAGACCCATGCCGCAGCCGATATCGCCGCCGATCAAATGAGGATAAAGCATGCGTTCAGTTGCAAATGCCGCGCCGACCGGCGTGCCCTTGCCCGGATGCAAATCCGGGAAGCCCGCCGCCTGGCGCATGCCATCGAATTTGGCCGTTGCATAGAGTTGGCGCACCGCCTCGCCTTCGATCCAGCTTTTGGCCGAAGCGAACAGGCGAACCTTGGTTTCAGTTGAAGTGCTCATGATAATTTTAAGAACTGAGCGGCGCTCGTGCGAGGGCCGCTTTAATTGACAGATTGATGGTTGGCGCCGGAATTGTGCCGCCGCTGCGCGGGCTTCCGGCAAGCGATGCTTGATCACGCCAACCAGCGATGTTGCGGTTCAGGCCATCCCGCAGCGGGGTCCCGCTTGACCGCCGCAGGCGTTTCTATGGCCTTGCGGGCCGAAGACCGCGTCGGGCGGAATGTGAGGCCTGACGGACGCGAGCCGGCTCGTCGCGGTTTGTAGCTCCGGCGAAAGAGCAAAAGACTCTGGAAACGAAGTGGGAATTTCATGGGTATCCTTGGGTTGAGTTTAGAATGTAAATGGGTTGTCCCGTGGGGGGTAATGCCAATCCAGTCTCCTGCTTCTCAAGCGGGCGCTCTGGAGATCGGGTTGCATTCCGAGAAATCTGGCGCCCTCGATGGGACTCGTCCTCGCGTGGCCGTGCGCAAACACTTTACCCGCAGACAACGGGTTGCTTTTCGATTCAGGTACGGGGGCGCTAAATGGTGGGCAGCGCTGGTAATGCTCCAGTTCGTCACTTCCGATTTTGTTTAACGACACCCGATTTACAGTCGGGCAACCGGATCACTGCCCTAAATTTGTAAATTGCGATGGCAGCGAGCCATTCTGGTGCTGAATCACAACCGCGGAAATTAAAAGGGCCTAGAGACTTCCGCCTCCAGGCCCGCGCCATATAATCATACAATAAAGAACAAACACCGTTACGGTTGGTACCTCCGTAGCCACAGGTATTTCGCGGTGGACGTTTTGGTGTTTAGGGGCACACCTCCTCCCAAGCCCTTCGATTGTAAAATTCGGGATTCTTTTCCTGGCGGCAGCGCGGGCCTCATATGGGCACACCACGCCGGTGACAAGCCTCGGCCTGCCTTTGCTAAATTCAATTTTGCGCCAGGAGACATCATTTAGACGTCGCAATAATATTGCTCACAGTCGATTCACCTTTTGTTGCTGCCATTACCCTTCGGTTCATGCGGGGAAAATAAGAAACCCCGCTTACGTTCCAGTAAGCAGGGTGTAAAAATCCTTGGTCTGGTTCGTTTACCTGCTTACCTCCACTACCTCCAAGCTACCTTGGACATCGTGCCCTAGATACGCCTTGGAAAGGCCGGAATTAAACGCACAACCCCGGTTCATTCGACCATGGCGTGTCGCTTTCGCGACCGACATCGTCGGCGAAATCGTGGTTGATATGTTCATGCAGGTTCTCATTTACTTCACAAAATAATTATCCCAAACCGCGTTCCAAATCAACTTATAACTTTGAACACCAGCTATTCTTAATGCTCATATTCGGATTGATAGATTTGTAATGTATCTCTGGGTCGCGGAAACATCCCGCGCCGGTTGAGAGCGACAGCCCCGCGTCCCGTCCTGAACTCTGCAATGCTGATAAACGGCGCGCTTCGGCTCGGTCACGGTCGACCCCGTGCGAGTGCATCGACCTGACATTTTTTGTGGTGAATCGGAGCCCTTTTTGTATAATCTCCCGACAACACAATAATCATGAACCAACTTTTAATTCTCTCGCTTCTGTTGTGCCTATGGCCTTTCAACCATGCCCGCGCGGCTGACTATGTGAGTTACGAGGGGAAGTCCGGTCCCGGTGCCGGAAAGCACATCGTCTTTCTTAGTGGCGACGAGGAGTACCGTTCCGAGGAAGGCTTGCCGCAACTGGCAAAAATCCTGGCCGAGCGCCACGGTTTCAAATGCACCGTGCTCTTCCCCGTCAATCCAACCAACGGCCTGATCGAGCCCAACCTGAACCACAGCCTGCCGGGCGCGGAGGCCCTCGATTCCGCGGACGCCGTGGTCATGCTCCTGCGGTTCCGCGAATGGCCGGACGCCCAGATGAAACATTTCGTGGACGCCTACCTCGCCGGCAAGCCGATCATTGCGCTGCGCACCAGCACGCACGCCTTCAATTATGGCAACGGCTCGCAAAGCCCGTACGCCAAATTCAGTTGGAGCAGCAAATCCTGGCCCGGCGGCTTCGGCAAACAGGTGCTCGGCGAAACCTGGGTCGCCCACCATGGCGCGCACAAGAAGGAAGCCACCCGTGGCATTATCGAGGCTTCCGCCCAAAACGACCCGATCCTGCGCGGCGTGACTGATCTCTTCGGTAACTCCGATGTTTATACCGCCGCTCCGCCGCCGGACGCCACCATCCTCGTGCGTGGCCAGGTGCTTGTCGGCATGAACCCATCCGATGCTCCGGTCGAAGGGAAAAAGAACGATCCCATGCAGCCAGTGGTATGGACCCGACTTTACAAGAACGAGGCGGGCACGACGAACAAAATTCTTTGCACGACCATGGGTGCGGCCACGGATTTGCAGAATGAGGGTCTGCGCCGGTTGGTGGTGAACGCCGTCTATTGGGGCATCGGTCTGGATGTCCCCGCCAAAGCCGATGTCAATTACGTCGGCGATTACAAACCGTCGATGTACGGTTTTGATGGCTACGTCAAAGGCGTGAAACCCGCCGACCACGTCCAGAAGGTGAAAGCGGGTGCTGCATCGAGGAAAGGATCGGCTGAACTGGGGGAAGCAAAAGGGGATGACTTGCTCAAACCCTAGCCTCGGCCTGCTCGCCCGGCCCTCACGCCAAGTCAGATTCCGTTGGAGTTCATCAAAACCGAGCGCATCGCTTTGGTGGGCAATTCCCTCGCGGAGCGGATGAACCTTTTCGGTCACTTCGAGGCGTTGTTGCACTCACGCTTTGCCAAACAAGAACTCGCGATTCGTAACTTCGGCCGCCCGGCGGATGAAATCGCCAATCGCCAGCGCTCGAGTGACTACACCAAGCTGGACGATCCCATCGCCGCTTTCGGGCCGGATACGTTCTTCTGCTTTTTTGGCTACAACGAGTCGTTCGCCGGCCCGCAAGGTTTGGCAAAATTCAAAACGGATTACGAAAATTTCCTGCAGGAATAACACCACCACCAATGTCGAAACAAAGGATGGCGAAGGCTACCCTGGATTCACCATCAGCGAAACCGACGATGCCCTGACGCTGCGGATTGCCGGCGGCAAGAACTTGGTTCTGAAGAAATCTGGCATCAGCAACCGCGAAAACCTCAAGCAAAGCAGCATGCCCGAGGGCCTCGCCGGCGGGATGTCAGCCTCTGAGTTCCTCGACATCGTCACCTATCTCACTGAGCGCAAGGAACCAAAACCATAAGGCACCGCGAACGGTGCCTTGGGTAACCCTGCTGGTTTACGTAACTTCTTTAGCGGTTTAGGTTATTGCCCAACTCCGCCCTGCGACGCATTGAGCGTGGCTCGCAACTGTCTGGCGAGATCCAAATGTTGCTGGAGGATGGGCAGGCTCTGCTGCGCGAAGGCTCTCAGATCCGGATCCTGAAGGGTGGTCGACGCCTGTTGGTAAAGCTGGATGTCTGTTTGGTGATCGCGAATGGCATCCTGCAGAGCCGATTGGTCGAAATCCATCCCGCTCAAACTGGTGAGGGTATCCATCATTTGCTGGTGTGCGGCATCCGCCTGGGTCGGAAGTAACACCGTCTTCCGTGCCGCGATCTGCGCCAGTTGCTGGTCCATCCGGGTGTGGTCATTGATCAGGCGCTGCCCATAATTCCTTAAGTCCTGGTTCTGAGCCTTTTGAACGATCACTTGGCCCATTCTGATCTCAGCTTTTCCGTCCTGGGCTGCTCGTTGCATAAATTGGTTGTCCGCGTCCGTCAGCGTGGCTGACATCTGCGCTGCACCCGGTGTGGCCGTGCCGGTACCGCCAGCCGCCGCCGTTCCTGCTGGCAGAGTTCCCGTTAAATCTGCTGCCCCGGCTCCTTTCTGGTTGGCACCGGGGGAATCGTCTAACTCCCTTCTGCCAGCGCCATATTCGGTCCCGCCGTACGCGCCGGCTCCAGTCCCGCCAGTGTCACGGCTGGCGCAGCCCGCCAGCAGCGCGCTTATCGAGGCTAATATCAATAACTTCTTCATGTGTCTCCTTTATTTTACAGTTGGTTTGCTAAAGCAACCTCCCCCGTTTCAGGAGCCCCTGCAATGGGGTAATATCCTCTCCCGCCTGCCTGGCTCGTTCGAACCTTCATGGATTCAGCCGCAGCCCGGCGATGAGGAGTAGTTTGCCCCAGTGTGAACCTTCCGCTTGGCCGTTAGGTTTTTATCATCCGGGGATAGGGCGTCCGCGAACTCTCCGGCCAGCGTTGATTACCCGCCTCAAGCGGACAGGGGAGTCGTTTAACTCCAACACCCGTCGGAAGAAAGTTATTTTATGCCGAGGAGAATTGCCGATTCAGTCGTTGTGATCACCGGTGCATCCAGTGGGATTGCCCGCGCCACCGCTTTGGAAATCGCGGATCACCATGGGACGGTTGTCCTTGCCTCGCGCCAGGAGAAAGCCTTGCAGGAAGTGGCGTCGGAATGTGAGCGGCGCGGAGGCAAAGCCTTGCCGATTCGCACTGACGTCACGGACGAACAACAGGTCCAAACGCTGGCCCGTCGGACGGTGGAAACCTTCGGACGAATTGACGTTTGGATCAATGCCGCCGCAGTGGCCTTGTATTCAGGGTTCGAGGAGGCTCCGCCTGATGCATTTCGACGGGTGATCGAGACAAACCTGTTCGGTT
>JAQGOT010000749.1 GCA_028293465.1 Pedosphaera sp.
ACATGCTCGGCCAGGTTGGTGCAGGTGTAGTTGCGGGGCGTGCTCAGCAAATATTCGATATACTGCCATTTCGTTATCATGCCGTACCCTACCGCCGCTTTTCCGCTCAAGCGAAAGTCCTGTCAGAATAACGCAATTGGATGGCAAACACCACCTATTAGACGTTGCGAAACGAACTCATCCAACTATTCCCTTTTGAACACACCTTTCCTGGCGTCCGGCGCATCAAAGCCCGCCGGCACTTCCGGATTCCCAGGTTCATTTCCCGCGATGGTCAGCGTGCCGCCCTCCAGCCGGTAAATCACGTAACTCGTTTTGCCAACATATTTTGGCTCACAACCCTCAGCGATGACCAGTACAAGCAGCCGCAGGTTTGAGTCCTCCCGGAGCGTGAAGGTTCCTTTGTACCACTCGTTCCCATCCGCGCTGCGGAAGTCCAGGTTTTTCCCCGAGAACCCGAGATGATACTGTCCCCCGGCGTTGCCGTCGAACTCCTCTCCTTTCCAGACTCCTTGCAGCATCGCGAGGTCTGACTTGCGCACATCTGCAACGCTCGGCGTAGGCGACACCGAAGCGGGCTTCGGCGTCGTCGAACATCCCGACACCGCGACCAACAACACCAAACCGGCCAAATCCATAGTTTTTCTCATTATTTCACCTTTCGTTCATGGTTAGACAGGACTGATAAACAATTGTCACTCCTGATTCTGTTGACCGCAAAGCAGGCCTGAAAATGCCGTCCCACATTGGCTGCGGCAGGGTTAACCGTGGGCCTTGTATGGTTCATAACGGTAATATTTCGGGCGAGAATCGAGGCGCAGGTGCAACCACGATACGCCCATCCCCGCAGTGCTCAGCCAGGTCGGAAAGCTCGATATCCGCTCTCGCATTGCCATGCCAACGCTGCGCCAGAAGGCGTCCACCTGTGACCTCGGCGCATCCCGGAGAAACCGTGCCAGGTGTGTGTAACACCCCTCGTCGGCCAAGGGTGCCGGCACGACCAGAATGGCATCACCTCCAAGATTTGGAAACGTGAGAACTTCTTCCGGTTGGCGTGATGAAAAGTGCGATCTGAATGGGGAGGGATCAGGTTTCAACCGCGACAGTGACGCCCCCTCAACGAGCACAAACTCAAATGGGCGGCCTATAGTCCGGTCGGTCACTGGTGGAGTCTCCCAAAAGAACGCGTCGAAGGAGGACTGACTGATCAGCGCCGTGAAATACTTCCTGAACTCATCGCTGGCGTTCCATAGCTCAATCACCTCACGAAACGACAAAGCTCGCGAATCGTCGCTCAACGTGGCTTTGGTGGTCTGCCGGTCAATCTTATGGAGGTGAGATGTCCACGTGTTCGCCTAACGAATGACATCCGGCCAAGGCGGGTCACGCCGAACCGGGCGCGGGTGAGTGCAACCGCCACGCGACCGAGGCGGTGGCTTCAGCGATCTTGTAGACCACGTCGTCATCTGTGCTTAAGAGTATAGTATCCTGTGTCCCAGTCACGGATGAGCATGTCTGCTCCCCATACGTATCTCATCCCGTATATCTCCTTCGGCTCTACCAGTGCGCCGTTCTTCTCGCCCTCGTCGTAAAAAAGCATGTATTTATCCAAGTCAACAGCCTTGTACTGCAACCGCCACGTACCGGTGGCTGTAATCTTTTGATGGGAGGGCAAAGTCACCTCTTGAGAAAAAGTGTCGTCAGCACGCAAAACCAAAGTCTCTGACGCGCCATTGAGCGTGCCAGAGTAAGTGCCCACAACCTGACTCTTCGAGGGAGCGCGCTCGCAACCGGCGAAAGCGAGAATCGCGATAAGGCAAAGCGCGGACCAGTGGCGCGTGTTCATAACGGCGTGCAAGTATAGCCTGCCGCTCAGCGACCGCCGCGTTGGCTCCAGCGAGAGACTGTGTGAAAACTCCCTCATGACGGGAAACCTTTTACTCCCGGAAGCAGGCTGCTGCAAGCATGAAGCATCCGACCGGTCTGGATCGTTTCCATGTCGCAACTCGTTGAAAACGTCCCCCGCAGGTGGGGGCCGGATGCTCGCCGAACTCGCGCCGACATTGCCGGCAAAGTGATTGGGATGCGGATGGGCGGTTACCTTGGCAACGAAAGCGCCTTCAGGGCTGCCATCCATCCGATCAAAGCGAAAGCGTCGCGCAGGTAGTTCAGACGCACCCAAAGTGATGCCATCGGGGCGACGATCGTTGCGGGAAGATCGTCGGCGCGCATCAGTTTGATCGCGGTTGGGATAAAGAAAGAAAAAGTCCCGATCCTCTCGACCATCGTGATGGCCGCAGCAGCGAGCCACCAATCATGTCTTGGCCCCTGTGACTGCAAGGCAACGACGAGATTGGCCAGCGTAAGCAGCGTAAGGGGCACAGTCGTTACATACGCCCAGAATTTGAGACCTGTGTTGGTCTGGCGCATGGCCTCACTGTTCACCCGGAATCCGGTTTCACCGGACTTGCTGAACCATTGGGGAAGAATGATCCGTTTTTCATACAGGCCGGCACCGTAAGCGATACCGAGGTTCATGACGAACAGCCACAACAAGATTTCCGGGACGTATTGGTTCATTTCTTACCGATTGTTATTATGCCAAACTGGTTTTTTGGTTCACACGGCGTTCAGCCGCCTAACGGCTGGGGTCCCGCCGTGGCGGGGGCCGCGACCGGCTGATTCGGGTGAGGCCCGTGATGGGGTCCGGCCCGGTCAGGGGAAGAGCCCGCGGACTTTCTTGGCTTCGCGGACGCGGCTGATGCCGAGGCTGAGGGCGGCCTGACGCATGGGCAAAACCTGCTTGCGGGCCAGACCCAAAGTCTGGGCGAAGGCGGTTTCAAGGATGCGGAAGAGCTTGTCGGTCACCTCGGTCTCGTTCCAGAAAAAGCTTTGCAAGTCCTGCACCCATTCAAAGTAGGAAACGATCACGCCGCCCGCGTTGCACAAGATGTCCGGGATGACGAAGATCTCCGGCCGCTCCTGGAGGATGGCGTCGGCGGCGGGCGTGGTGGGGCCGTTGGCGGCTTCGGCGAGGATGCGGCATTGGATCTTGCCGGCGTTCTTCTCGGTGATCTGCCGTTCCAGCGCGGCCGGAACCAGGATGTCGCACGGGGTGAGGAGCAACTGCTCGTTGGTGAGGGGCTCACCGCCGGGAAAGCCGATAATGGTCTTCTTGTCCGCGGCATATTGATCGAGCTTCCAGATGTCGAGGCCCTTGGCATTGAAGATGCCGCCGAAAGCGTCGCTGACCGCGATGATTTTGACGCCGTATTTGGCAAGGGAAAGGGCGGCGACGGAACCGACGTTGCCAAAGCCCTGCACCACGGCGGTGGACTTGGCGAGGTCAAGGCCGATGGTGTCGCTGGCGCGGTTGACAAGATAAGCGACACCGCGGCCGGTGGCTTCACGGCGGCCCAGCGAACCGCCAAGGAGGACGGGCTTGCCGGTGACAATGCTGGGCACGGTGTAGCCCATGTGGACGGAGTAGGAATCCATCATCCAGGCCATGATCTGTTCGTTGGTGCCGAGGTCGGGGGCCATGATGTCCACCTGCGGGCCGATGAACGGGATCATTTCCTGGGTATAACGGCGGGTGAGACGTTCGAGTTCCCTGGTGGAGAGGGCGCGCGGATCGCAGGCAATGCCGCCTTTGGCGCCGCCATAAGGCAGGCCGGTGAGGGCGCATTTCCAGCTCATCCACATGGCCAGCGCGGCGACTTCCCCGAGGGTGACATCGGGGTGAAAGCGCAAGCCGCCCTTGGTGGGGCCGAGCGTGAGGTGATGTTGCACGCGGTAACCGGCAAAGACCTGGGTCGAGCCGTCATCGCGGTGAATGGGCAGGGCGACAGTGAGGGAGCGTTTGGGATATTTGAGGCGGTCGCGTTCGTTGCCGGGAATCTCCAGGAGGTCGGCTACGGAGTCGAACTGCTGACAGGCCATTTTGAATGTCGGATGGTCGTAGATTTGCACGGTGGAATCATAACCGGGGTGGGCGAAATAGTGAAATAGGAATTCGCTGTTCACTATTGCGCCCGTAACCGCTAAATTAGAGCC
>JAQGOT010000769.1 GCA_028293465.1 Pedosphaera sp.
GAATGAACATTACAGACGGCGAACTGCTCCGGCGGTATATGCACGACAGCTCGGAGACTGCCTTTGAGGAATTGGTCCGGCGGCACGTCAATCTCATCTATTCCGCCGCCCTGCGCCAGGTCAACGGCGACGCGCAGCTCGCGGAGGACGTCACGCAATCCGTCTTCACCGATCTTGCCAGGAAAGCCGCACAGCTCACCCGGCATCCGTCCCTCACCGGTTGGCTGTACACGAGCACCCGTTTCATCGCCGCCAACATCCGCCGCACCGAGCAACGTCGCTCCGCCCGTGAACAGGAAGCCCATGCCATGAACGCCTTCTTTAATTCCGTTGGTCCGGAACCCGATTGGGCCCAAATCCGGCCCTTGTTGGACGACGCCATGCACACCCTGGACGAACAAGATCGTGAAGCCGTGTTGCTGCGCCATTTTGAACATCGCTCCTTTGCCGAAATTGGCGAGCGACTCGGTCTCGCTGAAAATGCGGCGCGCATGCGGGTCAGTCGCGCGCTGGATAAATTACAGGAGGCACTCCGCAAACGCGGCGTGACTTCCACGGCCCTCGCCCTGGCCGGATTATTAACCGCCAATGGAGTGGGTGCGGCACCAGCGGATCTGGCGGCCAGGATAGCACAGGCAGCCCTGGCTGGAGCCGCGACGGCCGGCGGGTTGTCTGTGCTCCTGGCTCAATTGTTCACGGCCACAAAGGTCAAGCTCGCCGCGGCTGCGCTGCTCGCTGCCGTGGTGGCGCTGATAGCCACCGCCAATTACCGCCACACCAGCACGGCACCGACCGCGGATGCATCCGCGCTGGCCAAGCCCGAAAATCTTGCGATCGCTGCCGCATCGCCCGGTTCAGCGCCCACGAATGCTCCCGAGGCGGCTCCAGTCGCTGCCGCCACGGTGACGAACGGTTTGGTGCTCCATCTGCAAATCGTCGCTGCCGACAGCGGCCAGCCTATTCCCCACGTGCCCATTGATTATCGCGGCTGGGCGGGCCGGAAGTTTCAGGGCAAAAAACTCGTTTCCACCCGTCTGGGCGTATGCGATGTAATTTATCCGACCAACATTTCCGAGCTGGAACTCACCACGCGCGAGGATGGATTCGCCGATACCAAGCTGCTCTGGCGTCCGCCGAATGGAGGTGTGATCCCCACCAACTATGTTCTGCGCCTGGATCGCCCCGTGCCCATCGGCGGGCGGGTGGTGGATGCCGATGGGAATCCCGTTGCTGGCGCCAAGGTCGGCTGGAACCATGAGGATGCCCCCGCCGAATTAAAGCTGCCGCAAAACCATGAGTTTGCCTGGATCGAAACCACCACCGACAACGATGGCCACTGGCGGATCGACCGTATCGCGGCGGATATGATCTCTCGCATTTACGGCAGCGCGCGTGACTCGAACCATGTCGACGCCGCCCTTAGTGTCGGGCAGGACAAGGCGGCGGAAAAGCAGCTTCGAGGCGAGACGCATGTCTTCCAACTCGGTCGCGCCGTGACCGTCAGAGGTGTGGTGGTGGATGGGAACGGCAGCGGGGTTCCCGACGCCGAAATCCTGATCGGGGGTATCAGCACTTCTGGCCGTCGTGAGGGCAAATCGCAAAACGACGGCAGTTTTTCCATCTCCGGCTGCCCACCGGGCAAGGAATTGGTCACCGCCAACGCCAAGGGTTACGCCGTCACCACAATTGAGGCAGGTCTCGCTGCTGATGCTCAACCTTTCCGCCTGGTGGTGCAGCCCGGCAAACTTCTGCGCTTGCGTGTGGTGACCAAGGCCGGCAAGCCGATTCCCCATGCACAGATTTATTACGGACATTGGGACCGCGGATTCGCTGATCAAAACCACCCCAAGCCGCCGCAGGTTGAATTCAGCCCCAAAGCCGACGGTGAAGGTCGGGCGAGTTGGACGAATGCTCCTGACATTGAAATGGCCTTCGATGCGGAAGCGCCCGGTTTCCTGCGCAAGAATGACACCATGATCCGCCCGGACGGTGAGGAGCACACCATCACGTTGTCCTCCGCCTTGGCGGTGCATGGAAAGGTGATGGATGAATCGACCGGAAAGCCCATACCCCGTTTCCGCATTGTGCTAGGCTGGCCGGATACCCAAGGCAGCCCTTACTGGAGCACTATTGGCCGGTTCTGGCTCGATTTCGCCAACGGCACGTACCGTCACAACTTGGAGGAGGCGCTTATCGGCGGTCAGGAGAACCCCGGTTATATTTTAAAATTTGTGGCGGAAGGCTACGCTCCTTTTATTTCCCGGGTGGTTGGACCGGACGAAGGCGATGTCCAACTGGACGTGACCCTGCGCCGTGGTATGGAAATGATGGTGCTTGTCAGGAAGCCGGACGGTTCAGCGGCGGCCAACGCAGATATTGGATTGGTCGCTCCCGGTTCCCACCTCGAGTTGGTTCAGGGCGGATTTTCGCTGAACAATGCCCAATCCGGCGGTTTTCTCCTGCAAGCGGAAGCCGATGGCACTTTCAAATTGCCCGCCGACGACAGTCTCCAACGCGTCATCGCCGCCAGCCCCGACGGCTATGGGGAGAAGCTACCTTCCGCCATGGCCGCCGAACCGGTCATCCAGCTTCAATCTTGGGGCCGACTGGAAGTAAACTGCCGTTCGGGCGGGCAGCCGGAAGCGGGTCGGGAATACCTGGTCGATCTGGGTGGCGGCTCGCGTGCAACCGTGTCGTTCAACTTTCAAGCGGGTCGGTTCAAATCGGATGCCCAAGGTATGATTTCGGTTTTGCAACTCCCACCTGGCCAGCATCATTTGGTTCGGCTGCACACGTCGCCCATGGGGAACAACCAGACGGTTTGGTCGCACGGCAACCGCACCCCTTTCCAGATTCGCTCCGGCGAGACCACGACGCTCAATTTGGATACGAATTATGTGGTTACCGCGCATTTGCAGTGGCCTGTCGGGATCTCGCGATTACCGGGCTGGCGAGTCTTCGCGCGGGTCCTGCCGCAAGGGGACGGCCAAACACCGGGAATCGACTTTTCCAAGGCTGGGGCACAAAACCTGCGGGGCTACCCGCTATCCGTGATGACTGACGATAAGATTGCCGCGCAAGATGTGCCGCCCGGCGATTACACTTTGTCCGTGCTTTTCTACACCGTGAGCGGCACCAATGGTGCCCCATTTTTCCTTCCCGGTTCCGAGGGCACGAAAACCTTAGCCACTGGCAGCGTGAACGTAGTTATTCCCAGCGATCCACCCTCAGGGAACCTGGATGCGGGCACGCTGTCGCTCCAGATTCCTCCCGAGTCGGCTCAATGAAAAGCAGTTACTCCGGGACGAAGGTTGGGCCGGGGATGGGTTGTTCCGGCAGGGGGGCTTTGCGGAGGCGATCCAAGGCGGCGGTGAGGAGGTCGTCGCGGGTGGCGGCGAAGGCGCCGGGGGTGGGTTTGAAGGGGATTTGGGGTTGGAACCCGCGCTCATCGAGGGGCGTGGCGTCGGGCAGGAAATCGATCCATTGCGGCACGCTGACGGTCAGGTCGAGGGGGAGGTGGAGGATCTCGGGGTTGCCGCTGGAGCCGCAGGTGTGATCGCCCATGGTGGTGGCGTCGGGATCACCGCTCATCATGGCGATGAAGGATTCGTTGCTGCTCATGCATTTCTGGCCGATGAGCACCACGACGGGACGGTTGTATCGCCAGGGCCCGTGTGGGGCGATGGTCCGCGGCTTCTTTGCCGTCAAGTCGGTGTGCCGGGGACCGTTCCGAACTTGGTTGTAGGCGTAAACGAATTCCTGTTTGAGGAAACGGCTCGCGAATTGTTCGGCCAATGGTTCGCCGCCGCCGCCGTTCAGACGCACATCGACGATCAAGCCGCGCGTATCCCGCATGTGCTCCAGCACCTCGCCGCATTGCGCCGGGATGCGGGCATCATCCCAGCCGAGGATGGAGATGAAACCGATTTTGTCGGACGTCACAGCCCATCGCACACGGCCGGTTTTGTGGAGGGTTCCCAACAGGGCCGCGTGGGCGGTGGGATTGGAATTGGCCGAGCGAGGCCGGTTGAACACGGGGACGTACGTGCCGGCCACTTGCAGCGAGACATGCAAGTCGTGGAGGTTTTTCAGCAGCTCGGCACAGGTGGCGGTGAATTCGTGCGTTGATTTGCTTTGCAACGCCAACGGCCGGTATTGCTCGCGCAGCTTGTTCCAGTCCACTTCCGGGCGCAGGGCGAACATGGCGTAGTCGCGATCAAAAGCCTCCCACAACTGGTCGAAGGCGGCCTCGGCTTGGGCGGTGGTTATGGCCGGCGGGAGTTTCAGCGCCCGGTTTTCGAACACCGCCATGTACTTGGCTGTCTGAGCTTCCGTGTCCACGATGAAAAACCGGCGTCGCGAAGCTTTCGTGTCCACATCGGCGGTCATGTCCTTGGGCTCGGGGATCATGGCGTTCCCGCCGGCTTGGAAACTCGAATTCATTTTATAATTTGCAATGCTGCGTATTTCCGCCGCCAGGTTGGTTGCCGCGGAGGCGGAGACGGTTTCCGGAGGGAACAGGAGGGTGATTTCCTTGGGGTGAAATCGCAGCCAAACGTGCGAGATCGATTCATCCTGATTGGTGGCGAGGCTGGTCAGTGTTCCGTTGGCGCGCGGGATGAGCACCGCCCACACCGCGCCATCCGCGCAATGGCCGATGCCCAGATCCGCCGGGCCAACCTCGATGCGCAGGTCTTTGCCCGCCTGGAGGGTGAAGCGCGAGACGCCGAAGATATCCGCCGCGCTGAACTCCCGAAGGCGGGCGTGGGCGGGCGTGGTGTCGCCGGCTCTTAATGCAGTGGGGTAACGTTTGAGCAAGTCAACCGGCTGGCCGTGCAGGGGCAGCGTGGCAAGCAGAAGATAAAGAAAGTAGAAGCGAAATTTGCAGATTGGTTGTCTGTTCATAAGCGACCTTTGGTGGCAAGCGATACGGTAGCAAAGAGTGGGCGCAGGTTACAAGTGAAATCAACGCTTGTGAGACGACAAGGGCGGATCCAGGGCATGTTATCCAACTCCAAGAGCAAGGGGGGCGTTTACAGCCGGACATAGAGCCTTTGCAATTTCCACGAAAGCTCAACCTTTTCGCGTTGCGGCGGCCGAGGACGTCCGCACTCCTGGATCCGGGCAAACGCTCGAAGAACCCTCCCAACCCAACCGCAGTTCCGCGCTTTCCGATGAAAAAATTATTACGAAGGCGAGTTGGATTGAACTTGGGGAGCAACTCGATAAAGTCTCCGGCAATGCCGGTCTGCCCGATTTGCACGAAGCCGCTGGAGACGATCCGGCAACGTAATGGATTGTTTTATCATTGCCCGGATTGCCAGGGGCGCGCTCTGAGCATTCCCCAACTCCGCATGGTGGCGGGTGACCAGTTCGCGGCGAGACTGCTGCGGCTGATCAAAGCGAGCCGCCGCAAGGGAGCGCGTGCGTGTCCGTTTTGCGGGGAGCGGATGGCCGTGATCGACGTGGCAGACCCGCCAATGGAACTGGATGGGTGTCGTCCGTGCAACCTGGTCTGGTTTGAGCAGCAGCAATATGAGGCCGTGCCGGAGGGGGCGGCTGAGATTGTTGGCACGCTTTCGGCACTGGCCACGGAGATGCTGGCCATGCAGCGGCTTAAGGAATTGAAGGAGCGCGAGGCAGCGGAAAAGGTGGCTGAGAAGAAGCGGAAATCCCTGCGCGGCACGTTAAAGCGGCTTTGGGATCAGTAGCGGGAGGAGTGACCTTGGTGGCGGGGGGGGGGTACGCATCGCTTTGGCGAACCTGGACCGGGGGGTGAAACCCCCACATTGAAATCAGCCGGAGCCGGGGCAGGTTAGGAATGGCGAGGTAATGATTTCGCCGACGGCTATGGCCGTCCACGGAACGAGAAAGCAAACAAGGAGAACTCAATGAAAAAAATTGTATCAACAGGTTTGGTGTCGTTGTTGCTGGGGGCGGCAATGCCGGCCATGGCTCAAACACAGACCCAACCACAGACCGACACTCAACCACAGACACAGAGTCAATCGCAAACCAACAAGCCGGAAGCGGTGGGGGTGACTGAAGTCGCAAAGGTGAAAGCCACGGTTCAGCACGTGGATCCTATTCTGAAGAGGGTGACGCTGAAAACCCCGGACGGAAATACCGTCAAGCTGAGACTCAAGAATGCGCAGAACCTCAGCCAACTCAAGAAGGGTGACATTGTCAATGTGGACTACCTCCAGTCAACGGCAGTGGCGCTGGCAAAACCTGGTCAAGAGCCCACGGGCCGGGAAGTGGAGCAGTTTGTGGCCGTGCCCGACAAGGGACAGATGCCGGGCGGGGTGCAAGTGACGACGATCAAGGAGACCGCGACGATCGACAAGATTGATCATAAAAAGCGGATGGTGACACTGAAAGAACCCGACGGGACGACCGTGAGGCTGAAGGTTGATCCGCGCGTGACGAACTTTGATCAGCTCAAGAAAGGCGACCAAGTTGCGGTTAGTTACACGGAGGCGGTGGCGGTCACCGTGGAGAAGCCGCAGTCCCAAGGTTAACGAGGTGGATTGAAATTCGTCAGGTCAATACCAGTCGGTGCGCCGGTGGCGGATGGGAGCAGGTAACCACCCGATCCACGGTGCGCCGGGGTGACAGGTTCTGATCGCGATGGGGGAATGGCGGGCACTGGGGTTGTTGACCAAGTAAGTTGCAGGGTTCTCCCCCATGCGATCGGCCTGCATCCATTTCTGGCAAACCGCAGAACCGGCGGTATTGTTTGGGAGGAGGTAAATATGAATGAGAATACGAGTGCGGGTGCAGGGTTCGGAGATACGGTGGATCGGCTGACGCGGAATTGGTGGTTATTGGCGTTGCGAGGGGTGGCGGCCATCCTTTTTGGGGTGATCGCTTTTATATGGCCGGGCATTACTCTGATTGGTTTGACTTTTCTCTTCGGCGCTTATGCGCTGGTGAATGGGGTTTTGGCTTTTTGGGCGGCGTACAATGCGCCCAAAGGGTATCCTCGTTTCGGAGGGCTGATTTTTGAGGGTGTGCTTAGCGTCGCGGCCGGTGTGCTGGCCTTTATCTGGCCCGGCCTCACGGCGCTGTCGCTGCTGATTATTATTGGCGTCTGGGCCATCATCAACGGGGCCATTGAGATTGCCGCCGCCATCCGCCTGCGCAAGGTCATTGCGAATGAATGGTGGCTGGTGCTGGCGGGAATTGTCTCGGTGCTGTTCGGCCTGCTCATCCTCGCCCGGCCGGGGGCGGGCGCGCTGGCGTTGGTTTGGTGGATCGGGACGTTCGCCATTATTTTTGGCGCGTTGTTGATCGGCCTCTCCTTTCGGATGCGGCGTTGGAGCCGGAGTGCGTCCAGCAGGACCAGCGCGGCTTGACGGCGGGAGCGGGAGGAAGCCCCGGTTGGTTCACGGCTGCGATTCGCGTACAAAAAAAAGAGCGGCTCCACTCAGAGCCGCTCCGAACCTAACTAACCACCATAACTAGCAAGCGTGAACAGCTTAGCTTTTTGCGGGGTTTCAACAATGGGGTGAACACCCGAGAGCGGAAGTGAGCTGGGGACTGGCATACTGCCCGGCTTATGAGTGGAAAAAGAATTTCAAATCTGGTGGAACGCAGGAAACTTCGCGAACGCGACCAAACCGCCACGGTCAAAATCAGCAAAGGGCTGCGCGCCAAGCCGCCGGATCAACTGGTCGAGCCGCCCCTCCTTTATCTGAGCCGGTCCAGACCTCATCCCCTGGCTGAAGGGGCGGATTAGTTAAACAGGAAACCGTTGCACTCTGGCGGAGGACTCGCAAGGGTTGGCAAATCCGGGAAGGCTTGTGCGAGTGGGATGCGCAGGCGGGTGAGGTGATCCGTTCCGGCCTCTACGCGATGGGTTGGCCGTGGAAAGAGGGGGGAGACCGCTGGCGGGTTTCCGGGTCTTTGCAAGGAAGCCCCCGGTTCACATTCACGGCGCGCGCAAGACCGGGAAGGGAACACGGGGCAGGATGCCTTACCCACGTCTGAGGCCTGGTTGTCCATGTTCCGCTTGCGCCGCTCCATGCGTCCACTCGCGGCTGACAACTCCCGGAAAAATATGGGACGACGGCAGGAGGCTGTGGTTATTCACGTAAACGCCCCGCTCTCCAGCTCTCTCCCCGCGCCTGCGGACGCGGGGAGAGAGGAGCGGTAGACGTTTTTTTCGGAAGCCTTCCAAAGGCAACTTCATGCCGGCTGGGGCGTGAGGACATTCAATCCTAGTTGACATATACTCCATCGAGTATATGCTCACCGAGACATGGATCCGAAGTTGTTGGAAATTTACCGGTGTCTGTGCGACGAAACGCGCCTCCGCCTGTTGCATCTCCTGAAGCAGGGGCCGTTGTGTGTGTGCCATTTTCAAACCATCCTGGACGTGCCGCAGGTGGCGATCTCCAAGCACCTGGCTTATTTACGCCAACACGGTTTGGTGACGGCCCAACGCCATGAGCAGTGGATGATTTACCGGCTGTCGGAGCCGTCCCCCCGCGAATTGCACCTGCAACTTCAATGTTTGCAAGATTGCGTGCAGGCATACCCGGTCTTCAAGAGTGATTTGCGCCGTCTCAAAACCCTGCGGCGGGATTGCGGCTGGGTGGCGGAGGTGGCATCGCCGAAGAACAAGGGTGGCCGTGGCAAACGAATGCCGGCTGCCTGCTGCGACAAATGATTTTGCGCCAAGCCGTCCGATTTAACCCGCCAAAGAAACGCATTCTAAATTATGAAACTCTCTGAATTTAAACAGCTCCTCGCGCGACAGGCCGACCGGAACATCCGGTTCGTGTTGCCGACCGGCACCAAGATCCCGCCGCAAGCCCATGTGACCGAAGTGGCGCGGATTGAGAAGCGGTTCATTGATTGCGGCGGCACTTTCAGGACGGAGTTTATGTGCCGCCTGCAAACCTGGTTTTCGGACGATACGAACCACCGGCTCACCGCGGGCAAACTGCTCGGCATTCTGCAGAAGTCAGCCGCGTTCCTGGAAACGGAAAACATGGAGGTGGACGTGGAATACGAGGCGCCTTTTATTTCCCAGTTTCCGGTGACCAGCGTGGCGACGGATGGCGGTGTCCTGGAGATTCATCTGGGGACCAAACACACGGCTTGCCTGGCGGAGGACAAGTGCCTGCCGCCTTCCCTGGTGACAAAAGCCGCCTTCTTGAACCCGATTCCAGAACTGGCACCGGCCAAGTGCTGTTCTTAGCGGCTGATGTCATGACAACAAAAAAGCCAACCATTTTGATTTTATGCACGGGCAATTCGTGTCGCAGTCATATCGCGGAAGGCATTCTCCGCAAGGCGGCAGGGGATTTGCTGGATGTCCAGAGCGCCGGCTCGAAGCCGGCGGGTTATGTGCATCCGCTCGCGATCCAGGTGATGAATGAAATCGGCATCGATATTTCAGGGCACCGTTCCAAGCCGCTGAGCGAGTTTCTCGATGGGAAGGTGGAGACGGTCATCACCGTCTGTGGCAATGCGGATCAGGCATGCCCGATTTTTCCCGGCCAGGTGAACCGGCATCACTGGCCGTTTTATGATCCCGCCCATGCCGAAGGCACGGAGGCGGAGAAGTTGCAGGTGTTCCGGCGGGTGCGCGATGAAATGCGCAGCGTTTTTGAAGCGTACGCCGCCGGCCGGACTGATCGATGAAGAGGAAATGTTTCGCCGAGTTGCTGGGGACGTTCGCGCTGGTTTTCGCGGGGACGGGGGCCATTGTCGTCAATGAAGTCACCGGCGGCACGATCTCACACGCTGGTATTGCGCTGACGTTCGGCCTGGTGGTGTTGGTCATGATTTACACCGTGGGGGAGGTTTCGGGCGCGCACCTGAACCCGGCGGTGACGCTGGGTTTTTGGGCAGCGCGACGGTTTCCCGCAAGTTCAGTGGTTCCCTATCTCGTGAGCCAATGTGCGGGGGCGTTCCTGGCCAGCGGTTTGTTGCGCGGGCTATTTCCGCAACATCAACTGCTCGGAGCGACGCAACCGGCGGGGCCGGTGCTTCAATCCTTCATTCTGGAGGTGGTGCTCACTGCGCTGCTGATGTTCGTGATCCTGAATGTTTCCACCGGGGCGAAGGAGAAGGGGATCACGGCCGGCATTGTGGTGGGGGCGGTGATTGGATTGGAGGCGATGTTCGCGGGGCCGATTTGCGGCGCGTCGATGAATCCGGCCCGGTCGCTCGCGCCGGCGCTGGTTTCGGGGCATCCGCAGCATCTCTGGGTTTACCTGGCGGCACCGGTCCTCGGGGCGGTGTGTGCGGTCGGCGGTTGCCGATGTGTGCAAGAGGACGGGTGCTGTGTGGCCAGATCCGACAACTAAGGCCTCGTGCAGAAATAACCTGACCCGATCTGCTGGTTCTCCGGGCGCCAGCCGGCGTTGCTCCTCGGTCTCAGATCACCTTGGATATGCTCCCTCGTCGCGCCTTGGCTGGCACCCGGAGGCCAGCGCATCTCGTATCAGCTTATTTCTGCACGAGGCCTAACCGCATGGAGCGGGTAAAGTTGTGGTGAAATCCAGGAGCGGCTGGCGGTTTGACGATGTTGCGCACCGGGATCCCGTCCCGCGTGCGTGAGGACGGTTACGGTTCGTGGGTTGGGCAACACGCGATCGCCTCGTCATCTGCCGAGATGAGGGTTAAGAACTCATTTCTGCGGATCAATAAGCTGACTGGCGGCGTTTCAGCAGGACGCAGGCAAGGAGGCCCAACCCGGTCAAAACGAAAGTGGAAGGTTCCGGTGCTATTTCGATGGTTTTATCCTTGCTGATGAGCGCCGTGCCACCGGCAGCAATGGTCAGATCCCATTGCAGCGCCCAGGTTGCGTTGCCGGGGCCCACCGGGCCGAGGCTGTTGTTGAGGGTGGTCTGGGTTAGATCATTCAGTTCGCCGAGCGTTTGGCCGAAGAGGGCAGCCTCACCGTGGTTTGCGCCCGGGGTGACAACTGTTTCGTGGAAAGCCAGAGTCCCTTCGCTTTGGAAGGCATCGTAAAAGCGACCCTGCCCGTTTAGTCCCAGTTGGAGGGTATCGTTTCCGGGGGTGCCGGCCAGGTCGAAATCCGAATACTGGAAGAAGTGAAGGCTCAGCGACGAGCTGGACAGGTTCTGGATCCGGATGACCTCGCCGATGTGGGAGGATCCACTGCCGGCGAATCCGCCAGTCAGGCTGTAATCCACTTCGATGCTAAGCTGCAAGTTGGCGTACGTGGTGTACAAAGTCCGGGCGTCGGGTGTGGTGACGGTTGCCGCGCTGATGGTGTTAATGGCAGCTTCAGGGCCATTGCCAATCCCGAACCAAAACCATTGCTGGTGGAGTTGATTTTGGCCGTCCACCGCCCACTGGGACATTCCGGCCTGGGTGCCGACGTCCACCTTAACGGCCGAATTGTTGTCGGTCAGATTATAAACCTGTGCTTTGCACGGCAAAACGAATGCCGGAAAGGCGAGTGCAAAGGCCAAAAGCCGAAGGGAAAGGAGTTTCCCGGTGAGATAGTTAGTCGCGTCCTTCATAAGTTGCGGGTTGCTGATTATGAAGGCCAGATTAGGTGATGAACACCCTACTGAATTGTCGTCCGGGAAGTCAAGACATTCCCCGACTTTTATGAAAAGCGTTGGGCAAGTTGTCGCCCGTTTTCCTGGAGGGCATGGTTCTTGACCAGAAAGAAGGAGCCGCATAGGTGCGGACCATGAAGGGAAGCAAACCGCAACATTGCGGTTGAATTGGAAATTGGACAACGCCACGGCTTATGATTAGCGGTTGACGTCCTTGGATTGCGTGGTTTAGCTCATTGGTCGGCAGCAATACCGACAACAGCATGAACGAAAAACGAAGAATTCTCAACACACTCCTCATAGCGGTTTGGTGCATACTGGGGGCGGTGCTTTTGGCCGGGTGCGCAAGCCCTTCGACGGTGGCGGAGAGGAAAGAACAAAGGGCGGCGGAGAAAGCGGCGAAGACGCCCTACGGCAGATTGATCGCCGAAGGAGCGGCTTATCTCAACTGGCTTACGCAGCAGGACAAGCTGCCGGGCATTCGCCGGAACGACCATGGGTCGATTGCAAGCGCGCCGGAGGTCCTGGGCGAGGGGGCGGTGACGTATCCGGCGACGGTCGTTTTCAGCCTGACCAAGGACCGGGACCCGTCCGCGTATGAATATACGCTCCTGAAGCCGGATCCTACGGCCGCGTGGCAACTCGTCAAGGCGACGCGGATGGACAGGAACGGCCGGGTGCTTGAGGATTTGTTAGCCAAGTGAGGCCGGCTTTCGCGGCCGCCTTTCATTCACTTGGTTTTTCGGCGCGCATCCAGGCTTGGTTTGCCCGCGCCCCTGGCCACCACCAACAGCAGCCCACCCATAATGGAAAGGTTCTTCAGGAAGTGAACCATCTGCGTTTGTTTCTCGGCCCCGGTGTAGGCCCAGAAGTTATGGAAGATGACAGAGGCGGTGATCAAAAAAATGATGAGCGCCAAGGCTCCCCAGCGCGCTTTGAATCCGAGCAGGACCGATAGTCCGCCCCCGAGTTCGAAGACGATGGCCAACGTCAGCAGAACCGGAATGGCAACCATCCCCTTGGAGGCCATGTAACCGGCCGTGCCCGGCCAGTCGGCGATTTTACCGCCGGCGCTGAGGATGAAAATCAGGCTGAGCAGGATTCTGCCCAGCAGGGTGAGGGCGGGTTCAAGTCTGGGGTTCATTTGTGATTTTTGACCTGGTTCGTGCCCGAGGTTCGTGTTTTCGAGAGCAACAGCGCGAACACTTCTTGATTCAGGTTTGTCAACTTCCCGTTCAGGTCCGCCAGCGCACGGGCGCGGTCGGGTTGCAGCTCGTTTTCACCGGCAACTTTCGCGAGGTGCGCCGCATAACTCAGCGCCTCGCTCTGGCTTAAGAGCAAGCTCAGCTCAAATTCATCGCCGGATTGGCCCAGCAGTTCCTTCTGCTTGGTGGCGGCGATGGCTTCGCGCGTGGCGGCCTCGCCGGGAGGGAGCCGGGTGTCGGCCAGATCGAGCGAAGGATCCTGTCTGGCGAATTCCTCCAACTGCTTGGCGCCGGTGCCGGAGGCGGTGGCGATTTTCTTGACGAGGATTTTGACATCGCTTTGCTCCCGCTTGATGAAACGCAGCAGGCTGACATCCTTTTCATCGGACAGAAGTTGGTGGAGCAAACTGTAGCAGTTGTCGCGGGTCGCCTGCGCCGCGCCGCCTCCGCCCGAAGGCTTGGGTTTCGGCGATTGACAGCCCGTCACCACCCAGGCGATCAACAGAATGAAGGCGAGCAACGGGTGAATACGCTTCATGGTCATTTACATTAGCACCAGCAACCCGTTCAGGCAAAGAGGAGCGCCTCGAACGTGCCTTGGAATTGAAAACGGAAACGACCTGTGCCGACCAACCGTGGGCTCGATGACCCCGTGGAGCGGGATGGTCGAACGCGTCCGGATTCGTTGGTCAGCGCAGGTTTACGGATTTTTAGCGGGCGGCACCTCGATGCCGAGTGCCGAGGCCAGGTCGATTTCGTGCTCCTGCTCCTGCACGATGATCCCGCGCAGCGTCTCGCTTAAGGCAAATTCCCCCATCGCCTCGGCCTGACGGATGCGGTCGCGATAGCGCCCGACCGTGGCCCGTTCGTTCTCCAGATCCGCACGCAGCATTTCGACCGGGTCATTTGAAGTTTTGACCGGCTTGGGCATTACTCCCGGCATGCCCCCCAGATAATCGATCTGTTTGGCAATTTTGATGGCGTGCTGCAGTTCTTCGCCGGCGTGCACTTCCAATTCCCGAGCGATGTCGGTGTACGCGGCCCCCTTGAGCACCTGGCTGTACACGGTGTACGCGATGATGGCCTGGTATTCGCCGGCGAGATCCTCGTTGAGCAATTGGATCATCTGTTCACGGGTGATAATCGATTCTGATTTCATTTCTTCTTTAGCCATAATTTTCCTTAAATTGGCAGCCGGGTTTCACACCCGGCTGCGTCTGAATGCGTCGGTGCGGGCCAGCGGCCCGCCGGCGCTCAGTCTTCCACAGCAAAGCCGACCTTGAGAGTCACCTGCCAGTGGTCCACTTTTCCCTTGTTGATGCTGCCGCGCGTTTCGATCACCTGGAACCAGCACAGTTGCTTGACGGTCTTGTGGGCGCGTTTAACCGCCTTGGCAACGGCATCCTCGATCGAAGTGGTGGAGGTGCCGGTGAGTTCGATGAGTTTATAGACGCCGTCTTTCATGTTCGGTGTGGCCGTTGATGGCGCGGACGCCAGGTCGGTAAAGCGGCTTAATTACAACCGCAGGAAGCGGAGGATTCCTTGATCGCCTTTTCCACCATTTCACGGGTTTCACCGGTGCGCTTCTGGATGCGGCCGAGCAGTTCGTCGTGCTTGCCTTCGACGTATTGCAGATCGTCATCGGTGAGCGAGGCCCACTTCTGTTTCAACTTGCCTTTGGTGATGTTCCAGTCGCCTTTGATTTCGAGTGTATTCATAATAATTAGTTCGTGATTTGTTATTTGTGGTTTTGATTCGCCGTCAACGTGGCGGCAAAAGTTGTTCAAAGCGGTTCTCTTGAAAATCGAGGGCCCTTTCGTCGGAGCGCCAAGAAAATACGGTTAGAGGGTTGCGTTTTCTGCATCCGACAGGCTGTTATTTCCCATAATAGCCCAGTTTGAATGGAATGGTGATGTCATTGTCCTGCATAGTGACCGAGCCATTCCGTGCCAACGCTCTGCCTTCCAGAGTTGCGCCGGTGGCAAGCGAGATTGAGGTCAAAGCGAGGATGTTTCCCTTGAAGACCGTGGTGGTCCCAAGCGTGGCTGAACTGCCAACCTGCCAAAAAACGTTGGCGGCTTGAGCTTTGCCGGTCAGGATAACCTTGCGACCCGAGGTCGTGGTGAGGGTGGACGCCATCTGGAAGATGAAGACAGCATTGGCGTTGCCTTTGGCATCGAGCGTCAGATTCCCGGACGATATCTCAAGCCCGGAGGTCGATTTATAGAGACCGGGAGCGAGCGTTCGACCACCGAGATTTCCGGCGACAGCCACAGGGGCGGTTGACCGTCCAGCAGCGTCGTTATACGCGGTGGTCAGGGCGCGTTGGGCGAGGGCGGCGGCCGAATTGGCCCGGTCGATCCTCCCGATCACCATCCCGGGCGGGAACCCAGTCACTGCAGAACCTGGACTCACCCCGAGATTGCCAAGGATAATGCTTTGTCCGGTACTGGTGACGGTCTGGCCGGACAGAACCGCATAGTTGCCAGCCGATCCCAGAGTGACAGGCAATTCACCGGCGGTGGCAGACTGATGCGGGCAGGCCAGAGCCAGCGTGAGGAGCAAGCAACTCAGGACCGGGGCTGTTGGTTTCCGTTGAAGGAACACTGGAAGCCTTGCTTTGCCTGCGGGTTTTGGTTCTTGTTTGGACGTTGTTGACATAATGTATTTTTGTATTTGATGTTTGTCTGTTATTTGGGTCTTGATTCGCCGACATGGCGGCAAAAGTGTTTTTGTGGTTTGGGGCTGGCGCTGCCGGTCAGTCCACCACCAGCTTGACGGAGGCGTCGCCGCGCAGGGCTTTGGAATAGGGGCAGGTTTTGTGGGCTTCGTCCATGACATGTTGCGCCTGGGCGCGATCGAGGCCCGGGAGCAGCGCATGGAGCTCGACGGCCAGGCGATAACCGCCCTGGTCCTCCTCGATCAGGCTCACCAGTGCCCGCACGATGGAACCTTCGACGGGTGTGCCGGCCTTTTTGGCCGCGTTGCCCACCGCGCCGTGATAACAGGCGGAATAGGCGCCCGCAAACAACAGCTCGGGACTGGGGCCGCGTTTTCCGGCGCCTGGCTCCAGGGGATTGCCGAGGGTGACGTCCAACAAATGGTCAGGTGTCTGGAGAGTGCCTGAACGTCCGCCCTTGGAAATTGCTTCCGCTGTGAACAAAGCTTTCATCAGGGGATGAGCTTAAGCCGGGGAGGGGTGCGGGCTATGACGGGGTTGACCCTTGGGGACTTCCCCCCAGATGAGGTTTTTCGAGACGCGGAGGAGGGAGGATTTTAGCCGCGAAAGAACATCGAGCGCAAAATGGGGCTGATTGGTGATTGCGAAGTCGGAAAAGTTTTCGTGTGAGCTCGCGCAACCTGTACGGTTCAACTCCGCTTCCGAAAACCTGCGTACAGCAGATACTTCAAAACTCCGATTCCTCCGATCGAAAGGATCAAACCCAAAACAACCAATCCCTTGCGGAAGAGACTATCATGACCGTCGCCAAGCCAGATCAGAGCCGCGCCAAGGAGGCGAACGGCCAGCCCAATACCGAACAGCCTCCATTTCCTGCGGCGCTCGTTGCCGACCGGGTGAGAAGATGTTGTTTCCATGAACGGGTGCGCCGCCTGACGTCAGAATGCAACCACCAAGGCGACACGTGGCCTGCAATGATCCTGTTCCGGTTTCCCTAATAGGTCAACTGCCCGGTGCAGGGGCCGTTGGCTGCGGTGGATTTTTAGAAGGGTTAGGGAAGTGTTCAGTTTTCAGTTCATGCGCGTGGGGGCCGATCCCAGTGAAGCCAGGCAGGGGGCGGATTTGAAATTTCACTTTTGATAACGGGAAGCGGGGTTTGTAACGCTTGTAACGGAGAATGTAACGGCGTGTAACGGCGTGTAACGGCAATGTAACGCTTCTAAAATAGGTAGGTGCTTGGGGGCCAACAGTGTAACGCTTGTAACGGCTGTACACCCCCTGAAGAGGGTTGATGGTTGAGAGTTGATGGTTGAGAAAGAGGGAAAAGGGGCGAGGTTTCCTGATTTTTGGCGTTTTTTGGGTTTTTGGTTTCCTCGCAGACCTTGCAAAGCTTGCAAACCATCAGGGACAAATGGACGGGGTTGTGGGAGGATGGCGCAGGATTTTTGATTTTTGATTTGCGAATTTTGATTGAGGGACGGCGCGCCCGGTGGGGCGTGTGGCGTTCGCTGTGGCGGTAGTTCTTTGACAATCTAGGAATTTCGAATGATGAATCGCGAACTTCAAACGGAGGAGACGCGCACTGAAATGTCCAAGGTGCTGGCGCACGGGCAATGGGGGAAATGTCGAATCCAGGCAAATCCAAGTTAATCGTGGGGTAGTTTTCAAATTTTCAGGTTTGAAAATTTTCAGATCGGAACAGGGAGAGCGCTGGGTCGTTTGGAGTTGCCGTGGGTTTCCAAGCAAATCAAGGCTAATCCAAGGTGCTAGCGCACGGCCAATGGGGGAGGATTTTCAGATTTGAACATTATCAAACCCGCGCGGAAATTGGGAGGTGTCGCCGCCTACGGGGCTTGGGACGTAACGGCCTCAGCATTCTTCTATATACATGCCGCTCCTCCGGAGCTTCGGAAGGGGGGACCGGATGGGTCGCTGGGCTTGCCTTGGGTCGATCGGGGCCGCCGCCAACGGATGGTTGGCAATCGGAATCCAAGTTAATCCAACCTAATCCAACGCCATGTGCAACTTTCTCGAGGTCATGCTAAACTTCAGCCCCATCGAGAGTTACGGAAGCGGGCAAAATACCCTCGAATCCGGACAAAATACCTCGTCCTGTTTTGCAAGGCCTT
>JAQGOT010000772.1 GCA_028293465.1 Pedosphaera sp.
TTATTTTCACCAAGCCGTTCCGGGTCGATGAATATGTTGAAATTGCCGGTGTCCATGGCCAAGTGAAAACGATCGATATCTTCACCACCACCTTGCTGCATGCGGACCTGTCCCGGGTGGTGATTCCCAACCGAAAGATCGTGGGGGAAATTCTGCATAACTACGGCAACATCCGCCAGCTCGACCTTTCCGTCGGGGTGGCCTACGGAACCAATACCACAGAAGCCCTTTCACTCCTGCGGGAGATCGTTTGCAGTAATCCACGCGTCTTGAAGACCCCGGCGCCGGCGATCGGCATTGCGACACTGTCCGATTCCTCCATCAACCTCGCCATCAAACCTTGGACCACACTGGCGGATTATGGCCCGGCAGGAGCCGAGCTTTACCAGACCATCCTTACCCGTTTCCGCGCCGAGAAGATCGAGAGTCCTTTCCCGCAACGCGAAGTGCGCATGTTGAACAACGGTTGACCGCGCTGCTCCAGGGAAAACGGGGGCTTGAGCGGGAATCCTGCGGCCTTTCCAGCTCGCTACTTCAGCAGGTGATAAAGATGGTGCAGGAAAGCGACGTTATCGCTTTGGAGGTAGTGCATGGTTCCCCCCATTCGGGAAAAGCTTTTGCAAAAACGCAGGTAGTACGCCGGGTTGGCCTTGGGCGGTTCGCCTGTGGTCCAATCCCAGTTGCCGCCATCCTGTATGTCCACAACGTAAATGGTGTGACCGTGGACGATGGCCCGGTTGTTCTGCAACCGTAGATTGTTCACGCAACTGATGCTCTTCTCAAACACCTGCGGCGCCATGATCGCGGAACCAACCGACAGTACCACGCCGCCGTCCAGATTATCCACTGCGGTGCCGAACAGCCGGAAGTCCACATCTGCGGCTCGGCCAATGGCCGCTCCGTTGAACATGGGATGATTGCTGATGATGTCGTAACCAATGCCTGGATGGACGGTCAGCGGCACGCCCCGCCGGAAGGCGGTGCCGAGCACGGACGTCTCCTTCCACGGATGCTGCACCTCGATGCGGCCACTCGGAAGCTGATGGTTCACCATGGCCAGAAGCAGTTCGGCGCGGGCAGGCGACAGCGGATGCGCGGGTTCGGCGCGCAAGGCATCCTGCAAATTCTCAACGCTGGGCAGCGTGACTCCGTCCTCCATGATGAAGCGTCCGAGGCTGTGGCCGTAACCTTCCTCGCTCAAAGCGCCGGCCAGCAACGCCAGGTGAATACAACGTCCGGTCTCGTCCCATGTGCCGAAGGTGCCGGTGGCGACATTGCTTTTCACGCTTTCCGTCGAGCGTCCCAGATAAGAAAATTCCCAATCGTGAATCGTGCCCGCGCCATTGGTGCCCAGGTGAGTGATCCAGCCCAATTCCAACAGTCGGTTCAGGATGCGTGCGCCGCCGTTCTTGATGAGATGCGCGCCGTAGAGCACCATGACGCTGGCCCGTTTCTTGTGCGCGCTGGCGATGCTCCGCGCGCTCTCACGCACGGATTGCATGAGCGGTTCCGGCAGGGCAGGGGGTGCGCCATCGGGGTCGATAAGGATTTCCTCGAGGCTGCTTTCGCTCCGCCTTTGCTCCAGAGGATAGACCCTGACTTTCTTCAGATCGAGGGGAGGGGGGAGCTTCTTCATCAAATTTTAAGCGAGCTCGTGGACGATGCCGGTGAAAACATTTGCTCGTCAGTTAAGTGGGTTTTTGCTAAAAGTCAATGACGCGACCTCCTATGAAACCAGAAAATCCAACTCAAGATCGGCGGACCTTTCTCAAAACCACAGCCTTGGCAGGGGCGGGGCTGGCGCTCGCGGGCGCGGGCGGGACGCTCAAGGCCGCCGATCAGCCGGAGAAGAAAATCAAGCTGGGCTTTGACAACTTTGCCGTGCGCTCGATGGGCTGGAAGGCGCATGCGTTGTTGGATTACGCCGCTTCGCTCAAGCTTGATTCGATTTTGATTTCCGACCTGGACGCCTACGAGAATTTCACGGAACCGTATTTGAAGGAGGTCAGAGCCAAGGCGAATGAACTGGGAGTTCAAATTCATGCCGGGACCTGGAGCATTTGTCCGACCTCCAAGTTTTTCAAAAAGAACTGGGGCACCGCGGAGGAACATTTGGCGTTGGGCATCCGCGTGGCCAAGACGCTCGGTTCGCCGGTGTTGCGCGTCATCCTCGGCATGGCGGATGATCGCAAGTCGGAAGGGGGCATCGAGGCCCGCATTGCGGACACGGTGAAGGTCTGCAAGGCATTGCGGAGCCAGGCCATCGATGCCGGCGTGAAAATCGCCGTTGAGAATCATGCCGGTGACATGCAGGCGTGGGAATTGGTGGAGTTGATCGAGGCGGCCGGCAAGGATTACGTCGGGGCGTGCCTCGATTCCGGCAATGCCACCTGGACTCTTGAAGATCCGCTGGAGAGCCTCAAGGTGCTGGCCCCTTATGTTCTGACGACCGGCCTGCGCGATTCCATGATTTGGGAATACGCGGATGGCGCGAAAGTGCAATGGACGGCGATGGGAGAGGGGTTGGTCGATGGTAAAGCTTATTTCAAACGATTTGCCGAATTGTGCCCCAGCGTCCCGGCGCATCTTGAAATCATCTCGGGGTTTGCGCGTGAGTTTCCTTATTTGAAGCAGGATTTCTGGAATCCGTATCCCAAGGCGCGCGCCGAGGGGTTTGCGAGGTTCCTGGCGATGGCCAAGCGCGGCAAATCAATCGAATCCCACCATTCAGCGGATCGTCAGGCGGAGCAGGATTATCAGAAGAGCGAACTCGAACGGAGCCTCAAGTATTGCAAGGAAGTGCTTGGGCTGGGAACTCGGTAATCCAGGGTGGTGGAAAAACGAGGGCAGAGGAGGGCGGGTCGGATGACAGGACCTGGGATTTTGGTTGCGGTCTGATGTCGCAGCGCTTGTGCGGATCAACGCAGGAATCGACCCGCTCAACCGGAGTGCTCGCGAATCCAGCGCACCACCTCCGGCCAGAGCGACTGATGCGCCGTCTTTCCGACCAGCATTCCAACGTGCTGAAGGCTTACGCCAATATCTCCTTCATACCCGAGCCACCGCGTGTGACGACTGCCGACGGCTTCGTAAAATGGCCGGACAGATTCAGGGGGAGCAACAGCGGATTGCCGCTCGACGATGCACAGCAGCGGAGCAGTCACCGACTGAGG
>JAQGOT010000182.1 GCA_028293465.1 Pedosphaera sp.
TGGAAGCCTTGATGCGGGCCGCCCATTCCCTGAAGGGCGCGGCGCGCATCGTTAACCTGGAAGTTGCCGTCACCCTCGCCCATGCCATGGAGGACTGCTTTGTGGCGGCCCAGCACGGAAAAATCCAGTTGCGCCAGGCTGAAATTGATGTCCTTTTCCAGGGTCTCGACCTGTTGTCGCGCCTGCCGGCCAAAACGGAACTCGAAGTCACCCAGTGGGGCGCCGAACACGCCGGACAGATCAAAAACTTCCTGGCTAAAGTGATTCAAATTACTTCCGCCGAAGCCCCGCGTCAGGCGAACTCTGCCAGTGATGGTGGCAACGTTGACAACCCGGCCTCAACCGCCGGTGCAGTCGTGCCCGCCCGGACCGAGGTTCGCGCCATTCCAGCCAATTTGGGCGCCCCCGCTGCCGTTCCGCCTCCCGGCGCGCCGGAGGGCCGTGTCCTCCGATTGGCAGCCGATAATTTGAACCGCCTGCTCGGCCTGGCGGGTGAATCCCTCGTTGAATCCCGCTGGCTCCATCCCTTTGCGGATTCTCTGTTGCGCTTGAAGCGGCTGCAGTCCGACCTCGCCCAATCCTTGGACGGACTCCGCGATTCGTTGGAACCCTATGACCTTGACGAGCGCGTCGAAGATCAGATGAGTGAAGTGGCTGGCAAGGTCGCCGAATGCCGCCAGTTCTTATCCGATCGCCTCGTGGATTTGGAGATGTTCGATCGCCGTTCCGCCAACCTCTCCCATCGGCTCTACCTCGAGGTTCTGCAATGCCGTATGCGGCCTTTCGGGGACGGGATGCGCCGGTTCCCCCGCATGGTGCGCGACCTCGCCCGAACCCTCGGCAAGGAAGTCCGGCTGGAGATCGTCGGCGACGCCACGCAGGTGGATCGCGACATCCTCGAAAAATTGGAAGCGCCGCTGGGCCATCTGCTGCGGAATGCCGTGGACCACGGTTGCGAAACACCGGAGGAACGGTGTCGCGCTGGCAAACCATCCGAAGGCACTATCCGACTCGAGGCGCGTCACAGCGCCGGGATGCTGCTGATCACGGTGGCCGACGACGGGCCGGGCATCAGTCCCGCCACCCTGCGCGAAACCATCGTCCAAAAACGGCTGCTGAATCCCGGCGTCGCTGAAAAGTTGAGCGAAGTCGAACTGCTGGAGTTTCTGCTCCTGCCCGGCTTCACGATGCGGGATACCGTCACCGAAATCTCCGGGCGCGGTGTGGGCCTCGACGTGGTCCAAAACATGGTCAAGCATGTGCGCGGCACAGTGCGCATCGCCACCCAACCCGGCCGTGGCATGCGTTTCCAACTTCACCTGCCGCTGACGCTCTCGGTTCTGCGCACCTTGCTGGTTGAAGTGGCGGGCGAACCCTATGCCATTCCGCTTTCCCAGATCACGCGCACCCTCAAGCTGCCTCAGGAACAAATTGAAGCGTTGGGTGGTCGCCATTATTTCACTTTCGGGGACCAGCAAATCGGTCTGCTTACCGCGCACCAAGTGTTGAATCATCGCCAGCCTCCGCCTGCCAATGAGCACCTGCCCGTGGTCATCCTCGGTGACCGCACCACACGCTACGGCTTGGTGGTGGATCGCTTTTTGGGGGAGCGCGAGCTGGTCGTGCAGGCTCTGGACCCGCGGCTCGGCAAGGTCCAGGACATCAGCGCCGGCGCGTTGATGGAGGACGGCTCACCCGTGTTGATCGTGGACGTGGAGGACATGGTCCGCTCCATCGAGAAATTAATCTCCGTCGGACGTCTGGACAACGTGCAGCGGGACGTCATCGAAGTTACCACCCGCCGCCTAAAACGCATCCTCGCGGTGGATGATTCACTCACCGTGCGCGAACTTGAAAGAAAACTGCTCACCAGCCGGGGTTATGCCACGGAGGTCGCCGTGGATGGAATGGACGGCTGGAATGCCGTGCGTACGGGCAATTACGATCTGGTCATCACCGATGTGGACATGCCGCGCATGGATGGCATCGAACTGGCCGCCCTCATCAAGCAGGACCCGCATCTTAAAACGGTGCCCGTTATGATTGTTTCCTACAAAGACCGCGAAGAGGACCGCTTGCGCGGTCTGGAAGCCGGGGCGGACTACTATTTGACCAAAGGCAGCTTCCAGGACGAAACGCTCCTGCAAGCGGTGGTGGACTTGATTGGCGAGGCCGACCCATGAGAATTGCCATCGTCAACGATATGGTGATGGCCGTCGAAGCACTGCGGCGCGTGTTGCTCCACGCCCGTGGGCATGAGCTGGCCTGGATTGCCCGGGATGGAGCCGAGGCCGTCGAGCGTTGCGCCCAGGACACTCCCGACCTGGTGCTCATGGATCTGGTCATGCCCGAGATGGACGGTGTCGAAGCCACGCGACGGATCATGGCCCGCAATCCCTGCGCCATTGTCGTGGTCACAGCCAGCGTCAATGGGAGCTCCTCCAAAGTTTTTGAAGCCATGGGTGCCGGGGCCTTGGATGCGGTCAACACCCCGACCTTCGAACTCCCCGGAACCCCGGGCGGACCCGACGCTTTGTTGGGAAAAATTCAAACCATCAACCGCTTGCTCGGCACTGACCTTCGTAAGCGGCCGCACCCCGCCCCTCCGCTGGCGCCCAAACCCCCTTCCCCATCGCCACGGCCGCGCTTGGTGGTGATTGGCGCTTCCGCCGGCGGACCGGCCGCCCTGGCGAAGATTCTCTCCCAGCTCCCGGCGGATTTCGGCGCGGCCATTCTCGTGGTGCAACATGTGGATTCCCAATTTGTGGAAGGCCTCGCGCATTGGCTGGATTATCAGACTGAACTCTCGGTGCGCCTGGTGCGGGAAGGTGACGAACCGCAACCAGGCACCGTGCTCCTCGCCGGAACCGAGCAGCATCTGGTTTTTACGAGCCCCACCCAGGTCGGCTATTCCGCCTTGCCGCTCGATTGCACCTATCGCCCCTCAATCGATGTTTTGTTCAACAGCGCCGAAGAGTTCTGGCATGGTGACATTGTGGGCACCTTGCTGACCGGCATGGGCAAGGACGGCGCGACCGGCCTGAAGGCGCTTCACAATGCCGGCCACCACACCATCGTGCAGGATCGAACCACCTGCGCCGTTTACGGCATGCCCAAAGCCGCGGTGGAACTCAAAGCCGCGTCAGAAATTCTGCCTCTTGAAAAAATCGCCCCCCGACTCATGAACCTTTTGCTTCACCCCGCGCGACGAAATGGCCGGCACTGATATGACCAACCCGCCTGCTGACGACAACAAATCGCCGCTGCTGCTGCCGGAGTACCACGTCATGGTTCTGCTGGTCGATGATCAGGCGATGGTCTGCGAAGCCATCCGCCGGTATCTGGCCAACCAACCGGATATTGATTTCCATTATTGTGCGGATCCCCAGGAAGCTATTTTGGTGGCCAACCAAATCAAGCCCACAGTCATTCTGCAGGACCTCGTCATGCCGGGGATGGATGGCTTGACCTTGGTGAGCCAATTCCGCGGCAATCCAGCCACCAAGGAAACGCCCATCATCGTCCTTTCCACCAACGAGACCCCGCAGGTCAAAGGCCAGGCCTTCGCGGCGGGCGCCAATGATTATCTCGTCAAGCTGCCGGACCGCGTCGAACTCATTGCCCGTATCCGTTATCATTCCAAAGCGCACCTGAACCAGTTGCAACGGGACGAAGCCTACCGGGCGTTGCGCGAAAGCCAGAAACAATTGGTGGAAAGCAATTCCACGCTGCTCTCACTCAACCAGAAGCTGGAGGAAGCCACCCTCGCGAAATCTGAATTTCTGGCCAACATGAGCCATGAAATCCGCACCCCCATGAATGGCGTGATCGGTATGACCGCCCTTCTCCTCGACACCGAATTGACTGACGAACAACGGGAATACGTCGAAGCCACCCGCAGCAGCGCCGATGCC
>JAQGOT010000015.1 GCA_028293465.1 Pedosphaera sp.
AAGTATGCCGCCGAACAGGCGGAAACGAAGCTGAAGGACATCACGATCCAAGTTGGGCGCACGGGCGCCCTGACGCCGGTGGCGGAATTGGAGCCGGTGTTTCTCGCGGGCAGCACCATCAGCCGTGCCACGTTGCACAACGAGGACGAACTGCGCCGCAAGGATATTCGCATCGGCGATACCGTCACGATTGAGAAGGCGGGGGAGGTGATTCCGGCGGTGGTGGGCGTGGTGTTGACCAGACGCACGGGCAAGGAAGTGAAGTTCGTTTTCCCGAAGACATGTCCGGAGTGTGGTTCGCAGGTAGCGCGCACGGAGGGCAATTCCGCAGGCGAAGAAGGGATGGTTTGGCGTTGCTTGAATCCGGATTGCCCGGCGCAAATTCGCGGCCGGATCGAGCATTGGTGCGCGCGCGGGGCCATGGACATCGAAGGCGGTGGCGAGGTGCTCGCGGGACAACTCGGCAAGAGCGGCCTGGTGCATGATGTGGCCGACCTTTACCGGTTGACCCTCGACGAGCTGAAAAGCTTGGAGCGCATGGGTGAGAAGTCGGCGCAGAACTTTCTCGACGGTATTCAGGCGAGCAAGTCGCGTGACATGTGGCGGCTGCTTTTCGGTCTGGGGATTCTGCATGTGGGCGCAGGCGTGGCCAAGGCGCTCGGAAAGTGCTTTGCGACCGTGGACGACCTGTTTGCCGCCAGCCAACCGCAATTGACGGAGATCGAAGATGTGGGCGAGGTGATTGCCCGCAGTCTGGTGCATTGGTGGGGTGAGCCGCGGAACCGGAAGTTGATCGAGCGCCTGCGTAAAGCGGAACTTAATTTCAAATCAGCGCTCTATAATCCGTCGGCGGCGCTGGGTGCTTTGGCGGGCAAGACTTTCGTGCTGACCGGCACGTTGCCGACGCTCAAGCGTGAGGAGGCGGCGGCCAAAATCGAGGCGCTCGGCGGGAAGGTGAGCGGGAGCGTGAGCAAGAAAACGGATTACGTGGTGGCGGGCGAGGAGGCGGGTTCGAAGTTGGAAAAGGCGCAGAAGCTCGGGGTGAAGGTAATCGATGAAGCTGAGCTGCTGAAGCTGTGCGGGTCATGAGTGATGGCGGCGAGCGAAGTGTGAATCAGATTTGCGCGCGGGCCGAAAAAAGGGCAGATTCAACCAAGCCGAAGAAGCCATTCATGGTTACGTGGCATTTCGGCGAGTCGTAAACCGAAAGAGAAAGAAAAATTATGGCGCAGGCAGTCATGGACCCCGAGGAAGTGCGGCGTTTCGCCGAGGAACTCAAGCGATTTAATCTCGATCTGCAAAGCAAGATGGCGTCGTTGCAGGCGCGCTTCGCCGCCTTGGGCGAGAGCTGGCAGGACCAGGAGCATACAAAATTTTCAGAAGAATTCAGGCAGACCATGAAAACGATGAAGAAATTCATCGAGATTTCCAATCAGCACACGCCTTACCTGTTGCGCAAAGCACAGCGGATTGAAGAATATTTGAACCAACGCTAGCCGCATGCCCGAACGCGCCAATGTCACGTCGGTGGATGCCCTGAAGAACTTCAGGTCGAACCTGATTGTTTACGTGAGCAAGGCGCGTCCGACACTTGAGGAGGTGACGGGTGATGTCTTGCGAACCCGGCTCTGGCTGGAACAGGATCGGCGGGTCTATTGGGAAGCCCAAGTCCGTCGTCGCACCAAGGAACTGGAGCGGGCGCAACAAGCCGTGTTCGGTGCCGGCCTGTCCAAGCTGCGCGAGGTGAGCATGGCGGAAAAGATCGCCGCGCGTAAGGCGAAGATCGCCCTCGAAGAGGCGGAAACGAAGCTGAAGCGCGTCAAGCAATGGATTCGGGAGTTGGATCAACGGCTCGAACCGTTGACCCGGCAATTGGAAAAGCTGCATACCATCCTCTCTGATGACTTGGTCCAGGCCATGGCTTACCTGGCCCAGGCGGCGGATACGCTTGAGGCTTACGCCGACAAAACCCCGGTTTCAAGCGGCGGGGCTCCCAACTCAGCCGGCGCGCCGGAGGCCGGAACCGCAGAGCCCCAGGCTCAGGCCGGCCAAACAGATTGAAGGCGCATGGACCGTTTTGTGCCTTTTGTTTCAAACACTTTATCGCGGCAACTGTCATAGCTCATGAGCATTAACGCCAACGGATCACGGCTGGAGACCATCACCCGGGAGTTGTTTCTCCAGTGGCAACAGACCAAGGATTATTGGAAAGACGCCAAGAGCCAGGAATTCGAGCGGCAATATCTGGAGGAACTCATGGCCAGCGTCGGCGCGGCGGTGACGGTCATCGGGAAAGTGGACAAACTCGTAACGAAAATCAAAAGCGATTGTGAGTAACAAGCCGGGAGTAGCAAAAACCCTCGAACTGTTGGACAGCCTAAAAAGTGCCGTTCGTGAGTTCGCGGCCAAAGAGGACAAACTGGAGCAGGAATTCCGTGCGCGGATGAGCAAGGAACGCCGGTTCCACGACACTGCAATCGAGGACCACACAAACCGCCTGGCGGCGGAAACGAGCGAGGCAGAAGCCGCTTTTCAGACTGCCAAGGAAGCGGCCGTGGCGAGATTTGGAGCGCTCAAATCCAGAATCAGCGAGGCGCGCACCCGAAGCAAGGAACAGGCGCTGGAGAAAATTGACGGGCGGGTGGGCCAGCGGAAATACGAACTGCAGAAGCTGATGCTACAGGCGGAACGCACCCGGGAAGCGGGGCTGGCGAACACCGCCGCGGCATTCGAGGAGTTTAAGATCAGCGTGACCCATGAGAATGAGGCGCTGGTTGTTTTGGAGAAGACGGCGCACAGCTCATTCCGGGGATATGGGAAATTTGTCCGCCTGCTTTCCGGCGTGAACGAAGCGGCCATGCCCGCGC
>JAQGOT010000023.1 GCA_028293465.1 Pedosphaera sp.
AAGCGTAACGCGGCAGTTCCAGCCATTCAAAGCCGGTGCTGTCGCCGTGCAGGATACCGAGGACGCCAACTGTCACCCCAAGATTCCATAGAAGCCAACCCGCCACCACCATCGCCGGAGCTGCCAGCTTGGTCCGACCCAGATGGCAGATGAGCCAAAGCAGGACGCCCAAGCCCGCCTGCACCGCAAATCCGTAAACCAAGGCATTGCTCGCACCCGGGTGAACCCGTCCATAAGTGAACCAGGCGCAATCCGCCAACAAAGCGGGTGAATGAAATTTGAGCGTGGCGATGAATCCAAGTACCGAAGCGGCCAGCAACCAGCCTGCGGCACTAAGAAAAAGCAACAGCAGCGGCGCGCGGCAGGAGACATCGACTTCGGCCGACGAAACCGTCGCGACGGCTGGGGAGCCACCGATGGAAATCGACTGCGATGGGGAGGACGTCGCGCTCATTAACAAACGGGCTGACTAGTCAAACTGATTGGGCTTTTCCGGAGCCTTGGGCGGCGCCGCGGTTGCCTTTTCCACTCGGGCGATCAGCGTAGAACGAATGGCGGTGTGATTCTTCTGCCATTCTGCTTCTGTCACTTTCATGGCTTGGGCGACGGGCAAACGAACGATGCCCTTGGCCTGATCCTGCCAAGCGTAATTGTTCAAAGCATCCTCATTGGCGGACCGGAGTTCCACCAGGGCCTTGCGGCGCAGTGCGGCACGGTCTTCGCCCAACGGCGCCGGTTGCGTGAAGTGATGCATCACCCACACCAACCCGGCCACGATCAGGAAAGCTCCGATAACCGCTGCCGCGTAGGCGGAGATACCGCAACAATTTGATTTATCTTGAGGTTCAGAATTCAATGGCTACCTCCGCTTTTGTGGTTGATGCCCCGGGCTGTGGCGGCTTGGACAAACTCGTCCGGTGCCACATAGACATCCATGGTCTCGGCAATCCGCGGATCCTTCTGCGGAAACGGCGGATGCGCATTGAAACTTTTCAAGAACATCTTCGCCAAGACACCGCCGATGAATGCCACGCAAGCCAGATCCATCCAATCCAAATGGTAGCCTTCGGGATGCAGCACCGGCATGATGTTGAAGGACATATCCACGAAGTGCATGATCCAAGCCCAGACCGCCAGCGGGATCATCAACCAGGTCAGCTTGACGTCGATGCGCAGCAGCAGCAGAAAAGGCAGGAAGAAATGGCCGAAAATAATCAACATGCTGACCCAAAACCAGTTGCCCCGCTCACGCAGCACGTAGAAGAACGTTTCTTCGGGCACGTTGGCATTCCAGATGATGAAATATTGGAAGAACGTGATGTAAGCGTAAAAAACAGTGAAAGCGAACATCAGCGTGCCGATGAAGTAAAAAGTTTTCTCGGTCGCCACCGGACGTAACGGCCCCTGCCGTTTGAGCAAGGCGGTGAGCACATAAACCGTGAAGATGGTCATCCAGACGCTGCCGGCAAAATAATAAACGCCATACATCGTGGAGAACCACTCATGCTGCAACGCCTTCATCCACATGATCGCCGCAAAAGTCAGCGTGATGGCGAAGAAGAACACCCCGAAGGCCGCATACCGGCGCATCATGCGGGTGCAGACCGCCGCACCCGTCACATCCTGCTGCAAGGACCAATAGCGCAGTCGATTGGAGAACAACCACCACGACCCGAAACAAATCGCGGCCACGATAAAGAAACTGGGAACCGTGAACAGCGGCTGCTTCGACGCCAGGGCATGATCCATCTCATGCGTCTTGAGCATTTTTATCCAAGGATAAATCTGCATCTCCGGACTGGCAAACAGAACGTTCAACGCGATGGGGATAAACATGAACGCCATGATGGGCAGCAGACAGGCGAGGTGTTCACAGACGCGGCGAATAACCACCGACCAAGCGGCATCGAAAAGATGATGCAGGATGACCAGAATCAATCCGCCGAGCCCGAGACTAAGGAAAAACATGAACGCCAGCAGCCAGGAATAACTGAACTGCTTGTAATCATGGAAGGCTCCGAAGGCGGCCAGCACTCCACCGATGGCAATCAGCAAAGTCGGCACCCTGCGCCACGGGGATAAATCGATCGGGGCGGGCGTGTTAGAATTGGTTGGCGAACTCATAGGCTACTTTTTCAGTGTCGCGCGAATCTGTTCCGGCACGTCGTCCAACGATCCCAAGCGGCTCAACTGCAATGCCCGGAGATAGGCGACAATGGCCCAGCGGTCCTCGACCGTAACATTGGCCCCGTAACCACCCATCAGGTTCTTGCCGTAAGTAATGGTGTTGAAGATCTCGCCGTCCGGCAGCTCGACAATGCGCTTGTCGTGCAGGTTGGCCACGACGCCCATGGCGCCGATCTTCTTGGTGATGCCGCCACCGTCCCCCTGCGCACCGTGGCAGGGCGAGCAATTGATGTTGAAACGTTGCTGGCCGCGCGCCAACAGCTTTGCGTTCACATCCACCGGCAGCACTTCCACGAAATTAGTTGTGCCCGATACTTTGCCGGTGTTCACCGGGGTATCCTGATAATGATCATCCCACGCGACCGTGCCGAGAATGGGAGGACGGGAACTCTTGCCGTCCGCGAAAAAGTTGTTTGGCGTCTGGGGCCGCAGCTTGGGCTGACGGTCCATGTCGGGAAACACCTCGATCGGCGGCCGGCGGGAAATACTGCCACGCTTGCCGGCCACGACCATCACCGTCACCACACACAAGGCGAATATGAGCAGGAAGTAACGCATTATTCCTCCACCAATTCGATGCGCTTGCTGCCGGTTGATTCGAGCAACTTGCGGGTTTCGTTTTCGGAATATTTAGGATCAGCGGTCTCAATCACAAGGAAAAATCGGTCATGGGTGGCCAGCGCAAAGCGGCGGTGCTTCAGCAAGGGATGATGCAACCGCGGCAGGCGGTTCATGAACAACATGCCGAACAGCGCGCCGAAGGCGCCGAGCAAAATCGTCAATTCGTAACACGGCGGGAAAGCCCCGAAGGGACTGAACATCGGCTTGCCGCCAATGATGATGGGATAATCCACTGCGTTCATCCACCAGATCATCACCATGCCGCTGGTATAACCGGTCACGCCGCCGAGGAACGAGAACCAGCCCACCTTGGAATTCTTGATCCCCATGGCCTTGTCCATGCCGTGGACTGGGAACGGAGTGAACACGTCCCACTTCCGGAAGCCCCGGTCGCGAACGGTTTCTGCCGCGTGCATTGCCGCTGCGGGCGTTTCAAACTCGGCGAGGATGCCGTACTTTTGGGAAGTGGTGGCCATTAGTGGTGCCCTCCTTCCTTCGCGCCGCCCAGCGGATGATGCGGGTCAGCCTGGGGCGTCACGCCCTTGACTTCCGCAATCGCGATGATCGGCACGAAGCGCAGGAACAACAGGAAAAATGTGAAAAACAAGCCGAACGTGCCGAGATAGGTCAGGATGTCGACCCACGTCGGACGGAAATAACCCCAGTTGGAGGGCAGGAAGTCGCGATGGAGCGAAATCACCACGATCACAAAGCGTTCAAACCACATGCCAATGTTCACAAAAATCGAGAGGATGAAAACGAGCATCATGTTGGTCCGGATTTTCTTGAACCAGAACAGCTGCGGGGTGATGACGTTGCAACCGATCATGATCCAATAGCCCCAGGCATACGGCCCCACCGCGCGGTTGATGAAGGCGTAGCGCTCGTAAGGATTGCCGCTGTACCAGGCGATGAAGAATTCCATCGCGTAGGCGTAACCGACGATCGAACCGGTCGCCAATGTCACCTTGCACATGAGTTCCACGTGACGGACGGTGATGATGTCTTCGAGTTTCAGCAACCGGCGCAAAGGCACCAGCAGCGTGAGCACCATGCCGAAACCGGAGAACACGGCCCCCGCCACGAAATAGGGCGGAAAGATGGTGGTGTGCCAACCCGGCAACTGCGAAACGGAGAAGTCCAATGAAACGATCGAGTGCACGGAGAGCACCAGCGGCGTCGAAAGCCCGGCCAGAATCAGGTAGGCCTTTTCATAATTGCTCCAATGCCGGTTGGAACCAGTCCAACCCAGAGAGAACAAACCGTAGGCGAACTTGCGTATTTTGGTCGTGGCCCGGTCGCGCATGACGGCCAAGTCGGGAATCAAACCCATGAACCAGAACAGCAGAGACACGGTGAAGTAGGTGGAGACGGCAAACACGTCCCACATGAGCGGGGAACGAAATTGCGGCCAGATGCCGTTGGAATTGGGGATCGGAAACAACCACCAACCGAGCCAGATCCGCCCGATGTGAATCAACGGGAAAATACCGGCGCACATGACGGCGAAAATCGTCATGGCTTCGGCGGCGCGGTTGATCGAGGTGCGCCAGCGTTGACGCAGGAGGAAAAGAATCGCTGAAATCAGCGTTCCTGCGTGCCCAATACCGATCCACCAGACGAAGTTGATGATCGCCCAGCCCCACATGACCGGATGACCAGGACCCCACACACCCACACCCACTGACATGAGGTACAGGATCATGGTGAAGCACGTGAGCATGAGCGTCACGCTGGGAACGAACGCGATCCACCACCATCTTGGAGTCTTGCCTTCGGCAACCCCGGCGATGGCGTCCGAAATCCAACCGAGCGAACGCTGGTTGGCAACCATTGGTTCCCGCTGCAGCTCTGCCGGAGCGGCCTTGATTTCCAGCAAAGGTTCGCGTTGCTTCGGAGCGGACGGAGCTTTTGCTGCGACACTGGCGATTACTTCAGCCATTACGCCGCTCCCTTCTTCTCGCCGGCTCCAGCGGGTTTGGAATGTTCTGGAAGGTGACCCCCTTCAAGGTCATAGGGGTTTCCATCCTTGTTCTTCTTCTCAAATTCTTCAGTGCTCGACGGCATCAGATACGCATCCGGCATTTCCGGGTTGGGGTTGCGAACGCGCGCCAAATATGTGGTGCGCGGCTTCGTGTTAAGAAATTCCAGCACGGAATAGTTCCGCTGGGACGCCTTCAGTTTGGAAACCTTGCTCGTCGGATCGGCGATATTGCCGAACTCGATGGCCTCCGCCGGGCAAGCCTGCTGGCAGGCGGTCTTGATTGTGCCATCCGGCACGATCACGTCGGCCGAAGCGCCGGCTTTGACCTTCTGCGCAATCTTGGCGCCCTCGATCCGCTGGAGGCAGAACGTGCACTTTTCCATGACGCCGCGCATCCGCACGGTCACGTCGGGGTTCTTGACCAACTTGAGCAATTCCCACTCATCCGTCGGCTTCGTGCCCCGATCCGGGTCCCGCCACCAGCGCAACATGTCCCATTCGCCTTCGGTGGAATGCAGCAGGGGGGTCGTGTAAACGGGCCCTTCGAGCTGTGCCAACGGCCGGCGGTTATAATCAAAAAAGTTGAAGCGCCGGACCTTATAGGGGCAATTGTTGGAGCAATAACGGGTGCCGACACACCGGTTATAGGTCATCACGTTCAGACCTTCCTGATCGTGGGATGTCGCGTTGACGGGACAGACATTTTCGCAAGGCGCGGATTCACAATGCTGGCAAAGCATCGGCTGGGTGACCATCTGCGGGTTTTCCACCGCACCGGTGTAGTAGCGATCGATGCGCAGCCAATGCATCTCGCGATTATTGGCCACCTGGTATTTGCCAACGATCGGCACATTGTTCTCGCTCTGGCACGCGATCATGCAGGAGGAGCAACCAACGCAGGAGTTCAAGTCAATGGACATGCCCCATTGATGATTGGCCTTGGCTTTACCTTCTTCCTTGAATTTATCCAACGGATTCTTATACAGCGAATCGAACACCGGAGGTTTCTCCATGCTCATCTCGGTGGCGAAATTCGGATGCTCCTGGAATTCCTTCAGCGTCCCTTCACGGATGATCGGGCGGCCTTCCATCCCCCAATGATCCTGCGTTGTGGAAAGCAGGTGTTTTTTACCGGTTTCGGTGAGCGTGGCTCCGGCACCGCAGTGCGAAGTTTTGGAGGTGCGAAGTTGGTAAGCATCGAAACCCGAATTAACGCCAACGCGCCCGGTTTTTTTACGACCGTACCCCAGCGCCAAACCCACAACATTATCCGCCTGACCAGGCTGAATCCAGGCTGGCCCCTCAACCGAGCGGCCATCCAGTTCGACCTTCACCCAAGGCACCATCAGCCGGTTGTTTTCACGGTTGTTGATGTTGAGACCCAAATCTTTTGCCGTTTTGACACTCAGCAACACCACGTTTTCCCAAGTGATCTTGCTGACGGGATCCGGCAACTCCTGCATCCAGCCGTTGTTGTTGAAACGGCCATCATCCATCTTGTAATCGCGATGGAAAACCACTTCGAGCTTCTTGAGGTCCGGCACGATCACCGGATCAACCGCAGAAAGAGCTTGGGTGACGCCGGCGGCGTTCAATCGCACTTCCACCGGCTTGGCGGCCGTGTTCGGCAGAAAACCGTCGTGCAAAAATTGCTTCCACGCCTCTTCGCCCCCGCCGTTCAAATCGCGGAACGTTTCGCGGACGATGTCGTAGGCACTGGTCTTCTCAAACCCGGCGATGCGGGCAATGACCTCGATCTCGGTCAAACCGGCAAATAACGGTTCGATCAGCGGTTGAACCGATACGATGGTGCCATCGCTGGTGCGGGCATCACCCCAGGATTCAAGGTAATGCGCCAGCGGCAGGCTCCAACCATTCGCCGGGAACGACTCGTCCTCATAGTAGCCGAGTCGGACAACGTTCCTCGCCTTCGTCTGCGCTTTTTCCCAGGCCAACTCGGCGGGAGCGTTGTAAACCGGATTACCACCAAGGATGACCAGGGTTCCGACCTGATCGGCATTCAGCGCCTGAGCCAACTCAACGATGCTTCCGGTCTTCGGTGCGGGCGCATCGTGGAAAACCACCGTATGACCAATGTTGCCCAAGGCGACATTCAGTGCGTTGGCAATCAGATGAACCGCGAGCGGCTGGCGGTAGCCGGCCAAAACCACGCTGCGACCGCGATTTGCCAGCAAGTCCTTGGCACACACCACGGCCCAATTGTGGATCCAATCCGGCGTCCAACGTTTGAGCAACTCCTGATCGCCGGGCTTGTTTTGCTCCGCGATCGCCTTCAGGGCTTTGTCGTTTACAAGGTTGCTGACCGCCGTGGCCAATCCACTGTCAACATTGCCTGATTGCTGAAGAATTTCCTTCGCGAGCAGCGCCGCGACCTGGATGACCGCGCTGGTGGGAATTCGCAAACGGTGATCGGCATTGGCGCCCGTCAAGGTCATCAGGCCTTCGACGGCATACAAGCGGCTCATCGAGTCGGTCGAGCTTTCCAATTTCCGGCTCTTCGCAAAGCGGCGGATATTGATGAAGGCATTTTCCTCGGAACCGATAAAATCACAATCCAACGCGACGATCACCTTGGCTTCGTCCAGCTTGACGTAAGGCGAAACGGATTTGCCAAAAGCCAGCGCAGCGGCCTGGCGTTGGATGTCAAAATCAACGGGTTCGTAAACGAACCACTTCGCTTTCGGCAATTTTTCACCCAGGGCCTTTTGCAGGCGTGCCCGTGAAGGCGAGCTGCTTTGCTCAACCAAGAAGCTGAGGCCTTCCCCGCCGTTGGCTTGCGCCTGTTGCGAGAGCTCTCCCAGATGTGCCAGCGCGGCTTCCGCAGATACCGTGTTGTTGGCCTGCGCAAATCGCACGGCCCGGTCGGGATCATACAAATCCAGAATGGAAGCCTGCGTGTAGCGATCGGTGCTGCCGTTGCTGTCGGGATGATGCGGGTTGCCTTCCAGCTTCGTTGGCCGGCCCTCATGGGACTTGGCAAGCAACGGAACGGCGCTGCCGCGCATCGGCATGGACGTCGCAAAAAACTTGGGCACGCCGTGGACGTAACCCTCCGGCATCTTCGAGAAGGGATAAATATTTTCCACCGGCCGACGGCAGCCACTGAGGCCGAAACCTGCGAGCAGGAACGACGCGGACATGATCTTGACGAAAGTGCGCCGGGTCACCGGATCGGTCAGCTCGCTGGCACCTGCGGGAAATTCACGCTCCGCCCACTGGCGAAACTCCGGCGTCTCAGCCAATTGATCCAGGCTGCGCCAATACTTGGGACCGGTATCTGGCACGGGACAGGATGGAGGAATTGTTTTCATCGATGACAGGTGGAGCAATTTTGCAGGGATTCGACTTTCCAATCGTGAACGAACTTCGCTCCGTCAGTTCGTTGCTGCTCGGGGGTCGGTTTCCAATCCAGATCCGTGATTTTGTCCGGTGAACGCAGGTGGGCGCCCGGGTTGCGATGGCAGTCCAGACAGAAGGACATGCTCAACGGCTTGGCCTGATAGACTTCATCCATCTTGTTAAGCTGGCCGTGGCATTCCACACAACTGACGCCACGGTTCACATGGACGGAATGGTTAAAATAG
>JAQGOT010000033.1 GCA_028293465.1 Pedosphaera sp.
AGAGCCGGTCCGCGTTCCGGTTCCCTCGCCCTGCGGCTGAGCGGGGGCTAGGGAGAGGGGTGCTCCTTTCGCAAAACCAGCGCTGGGTTTGAGCAATGAGCGCCGCCCCTCCCCAATCCTCCCCCCATTTATTCAAATGGCGGGGAGGGAGCCGAAAACACGCCTCCATTCACCACTCGCGCCACAATAGCTCAGGCACCTCACCCACCTTTAATCACACCCCGAAAAGCACAAGCCCATTATTAGGTCTTGCATTCGCGATTTCAGAAGCCTATAATACTTTCATGCCCCCGCCGCTCCTGAGCCCTTCGCTCAACCGTGTCAAAGCGGAGCTTTGTTCTCATTCTCAGCCTCTCAAACAACCGGCACAAAACCCACACCCCGACAATGAAAACACACAAACATACCACGCCCGTAATGAAGTTGATGGTAACCTTGGTGTCAGCTTCGATGCTCATGCAGGGCACTCCCGCGCAGGCCTTTTGGCCGTCCGATGCTGATACGAGCTTCAACGCGTACAATAACGCGTTTTATGTCAGCAACGGCGGGAATGCCTATTACAAGCAGGACACCGGATCCGGTACGGGCCCGGGTTGGTGGACCTTGGCCGAAGAAATCGAGATGGCGGAGGACTCCTACAATCGCACCCTCTCCGTTGGCACCAAGAATGTGGTGTCGGCGCTCTGCAATGGATTTGTGGCCCAATACGGAACGCTGTGGACAGCGAACAGCTTCAACGACGACATCACCTGGGCGGTGATCGCTTTTGCGCGGGCCTACCAAATCACCGGCAACACGACCTTCCGCGACCGGGCGAAAGCCAACTTCGATGCCATGTATAGCCGGGCCTTTGACAGCAACCTTGGCGGAGGGTTGTGGTGGACCACCGGCAAAACCTCCAAGAATGCCTGCGTGAATGGGCCGGCATCGATTGCCTCGTACTTGCTTTACCAGATTTATGGCGACAGCGGTTATCTGACGAAGGCGCAAAACCTCTACAACTGGGAAAAGAGCACGCTGTTCAACGCCAGCACCGGACAGGTGTATGATAACATCAGTTCCGGTGGCACCATAACCACCTGGGTGTTTAGTTACAATCAAGGCACGTTCATCGGCGCGGCGAATTACTTGGGACAAACCGGCGACGCCACGCTGGCCGCAAACTGCACCAAAAACACGCTTTGCACCGGCGGCATCCTGCCCGATTCAGGCGAAAACGGTGACGGGGGCGGGTTTAACGGAATTTTCCTGCGTTGGATGGCCAAGTTCATGAAAGATCGCAGTTTGCAAAGCACTTATCTGTCCTGGCTGCAACTCAACGCCAACGCGGCTTGGAACGTGCGCCGCACCGCCGACAATCTCTCCTGGTGCAACTGGCGGAGTCTCACGCCCACCGGCACGCGGTATTCCTTCGGTTGTGTGAATACTCCGCTCGCTTTGCAGGTGGTCCCGGCGGACGGAGAAGGCATCATGTTCTGTGAAAATGCCAACTACGAAGGCGTTCCCAGCCAGCTCGTCGGCACGGGTTCCTTCACCATGACCCAACTCCAGGCGTTGGGTGTTGGCAATGACTGGGCCTCCTCGCTCCGGGCTCCATCCGACTGGCAGGTGACGCTGTATCAGAACGATAACTTCACCGGCACCAGTTGGACGTTTGCGGCGGACACCTCTTTTGTAGGAGCAGCGGCCAACGACCAGATGACATCCTGCAAAATTCAAACCACCAAGGTGATTTTCTATCAGGATGCGGGGTATCAAGGTTCCCGCAGCCAGGGTTTGAGCAAGGGCACCTATACGATGGCCCAGCTTCAGGCCATGGAAGTCCCAAATGACTGGGCCTCTTCACTGCGGCTTCCGCCCGGTTGGACGGTGATCATGTATCAAAACGATAACTTCACGGGCACAAGTTGGACGTTCAATTCGGACACCTCCTATGTCGGAGCGGCGGCCAACGACCAGATGACATCCTGCAAAATTCAATAGGAAGATGCATTCAATCAAGTGGCATGGTAAAACGACCTGAAAAGTCCAAGCGCTGGCATCCGGCGGCGGGTGCCAGCGCTGATTGCGAGATTCCATTATGATCAGGCCCTCCATATTGAAATTGGCGGCGTTCGCGGGACTGGCATGCCTGGGCGCTCTGTACTTTGGATTCGCCCCCACCCGTGTCGAACAGGCTTCGTCAAGGATGAATATTCCGGTCGAACCCGTTTTTCTTAAAAGCGGATCGCCGGCGGAACACACGGTGGAAACGGCTTGGGTGCCGGAAATAAAGGTTGAGGCCAGCCCTGATTTCTCCCGGGATGAAGCGGCGAAACTCATTGCCGAAATGGCTGCCGGGACAAACGGCGTGCCGTCTGAGTTTCAGGCGGGGCGGTTGCAGGCGTTCGTCGAGAATATTTCCACCAACGATTACGCCTCGGTATTTCGCAAATTGAATGAACTTCAAGCGGCGGATCCAACGGCAGCGGGGCAGGAGCTCCAGTTGCGCTTGTTGCAACGCTGGGCGGAAGGTGATCTCCCGGCGACCGTGCTGGCCCTGAATCAGCTTAGGGTGGAAGACCGTCTGGAAGCTTACGAACGGGTGGGGGCGGCG
>JAQGOT010000069.1 GCA_028293465.1 Pedosphaera sp.
CCTTGTGGGCCGGTCAATTCGATGATCGCACCCGGGAAATTGCGCTCATCCATGGACCTGGTTTCCTCCATCAGCGTAACCACAGACTGAACTCCGAAGCCCCGGTTGGAAGGCGGAGCGCCTGTATCCACCATGGGCCCACGCGGCCGAACGTCCGCATTCGGATAATACTTCTTAACGTGGATGGTGAAGGGCAACTTCTCCTGACGGATCTCCTGCTTTGTTTTCAGAAATGAACCGGGGATGGAAACCACTTCGTCCTCGCTGGGATTCGTGGCATCGGTCATAAAAACCAGTTCGTGGTCGAGTGGGCTTTCTGAATATTTCTTGGTTTCTCCCTGGAAAAAGCTGATTTGGGTTTCGCGTGAAAGAAGGTCCGTGGCCAACTGGCCGACCAAGAGCAGGATGATGCCGGCGTGAGTCACATGGATGCCGAGCTTTTTCGAGGTGAGCTTGAAACGCTTGATGTGGGAGGCAATCAAATTTACCAGCAGCACGCCACCAATGAGATAGCCACCGGGATAAATCGGAATCTGCCAAGCCGCACCTTGAGGGCCCCACCAGACGAAAAAGCTGCGGAACCACCGCGCTTGGGCAAGGTAAAGGCCTTCATCCACCTGCGCCAGCGTGCCGAAAAAGACGAGGAGCACGGCAAAGCCCAGACAAACCACCGTGAGGCGGAGCGAGGTGAAGAATTTGATGATCCGGTCGAGCATGCGTCAGGGTTTCGATTTGGCGAAAGCGATGAATGATTCCTTTTCGGGGCCAACGGCCTCGGCATCCCCGAGGAGCTTGTAGAACCAATATTTGCCGTCGCGTGGAACGATCGCACCGATGAGCCGTTTGCCCTTGTTATCCAGATCGACCAAGATGGCTCCGGGGGTCGAGGGGTCAAGCGGTGCAACCAACGAGGCCAAATCTTTTTCCTCGACGGGGGCCAGGCCGATTTGCTTTCGCCAGCGAGTGACGTTTGCGAACGTGCCACCCGTGTCGCTGGGAAAAATGCTGACGAAAACCTCAGCGCTTGCGTTGCCCTTTTGCGGGGTGGAAAAGCGCGCGACTTGCATATCGCCGGGAGCAACGGCTTTCCAGCCGGCGGGAACCGTCCAGCCCAGTTTTCCTTGGGCGGCGGGTTCATCAGGCTCGGTGGAGGCGGTTTCCTTGATCTGAATCGATTTCAAAAACTCGATGAAAACCGGTTTCTGAGCCTGGACCAAGGCGACATCGCCGGCCAGCTTGTAGAACCAACTGCCGTCGGGGTGATGAACGAAAGCAGTCAAAATGCTGAACGGACCATCTTTATTTGTGCCTGAAACTTCAAAAAGGTTCCCCTTTTCCGCGCTGACCTCGACGGCCTGCAACTGTTTGAGGGCATCCTCATTGCTCAACGGTTCCAACCCCACCTGGTTGCGCCACATGTTGACGATCTGACCATCCCGTCCCGAGAAGTTGGCCAATTCGGTGATGTTGACCTGAGCTTGTTGATTCTGTGGGCCAGCGATGTTGAAACTAGCCAGACTGATCTGGTTGGGAGAACCTTCCTTCCAACCTGGTGGCAGCTTCCAGCTAACCTGAGGACGCGGCCGAGTTTTTGTTTCGCGCGCTGCGTCATGCGCCACCTCGGCCGTTTGAGTTTGAGGCGGAAGAGCATCCTTGGGGGCGCGATATACCTGAATCTCCTCGCGGCGGCAGCCGATGAACGCGAGGGTGAACACAAAGAGCAGTCCCAGTCGCAATTGCGATGAGATTCTGGGAAAGCGCCTTAGAGAATTCACTTTATTTATTTACTTCGTTTCAACCGGGATCGCCAGCCATTGTTTCATCGGGGTTTGACGGCACTCCACCCGTCTTCGTTCAGGAAATGGACCCGTTCCAAAAGCAACATGGCGGACCCGGGCTTTTACGCCGGGTACGCCATGCTCCAAAACGCGCCTGCGCATCAGCCCACAGACATACCCAGCAGGAACTCGATGTTGCTGCGGGTCTTCTTGAGCTTGTTCAGCATGAGTTCCATTGACTCCACCGGCGGCACACCGGTCAAGGCACGGCGCAGGACCACGACTTTGTTGTACTCTTCCGGGTGGTAGAGCAATTCTTCCTTGCGGGTGCCGGAAAGCTCGATGTTGATGGAAGGGAAAATGCGGCGATCCACCAGATGGCGGTCCAGATGCACTTCCATGTTGCCGGTCCCCTTGAACTCTTCAAAGATGACTTCATCCATGCGGGAGCCGGTATCGACCAAGGCGGTGGCGATGATGGTCAGCGAGCCGCCTTCCTCAATGTTACGGGCCGCACCGAAGAACCGCTTGGGCTTATGCAGGGCGTTGGCATCGACACCGCCGGAAAGAATCTTTCCAGAATGTGGTTGCACGGTGTTGTAGGCACGAGCCAGACGGGTGATGGAATCGAGCAGAATCACCACATCCCGCTTGTGCTCGACCATGCGCTTGGCTTTTTCAATCACCATTTCGGCCACCTGCACATGCCGCTCAGGCGGTTCATCGAACGTGGAACTGATCACTTCCGCAGGCTTGCAACTCCGCTCCATGTCGGTGACTTCTTCCGGGCGCTCGTCGATGAGCAGAATGAAGCAATAGGCCTCGGGGTTATTCTTCAGGATGGCATTCGCCAGCTTCTGCATCAAAACCGTTTTACCCGTCCGAGGCGGAGCGACGATCAAGCCGCGGGTGCCTTTGCCGATGGGGCAGACCAGGTCGAGAACGCGCGTGGAGAGTTCGTCCGCAGCGGTTTCCAAGAGGAAACGACGGTTCGGGAACAAAGGCGTGAGGTTGTCGAAATGGGTCTTGTCCTTGGCCTTGTCGGGCTCTTCGGTATCCACCGCCTCGACCTTGAGGAGGGCGAAGAAGCGTTCCTTGTCCTTTGGGGGGCGGATCTGGCCGGCGACCAGGTTACCGGTCTGGAGATCAAACCGGCGGATCTGGGAGGGAGAAACATAGATATCCTCCGGACAAGGAAGGTAATTGAAACTTTGTGAGCGCAGAAAGCCAAAGCCCTCTGACAGCACTTCGAGCACCCCTTCCGAGAAGAGCACGCCGCTGCGTTCGGCGTTTTTCTGAAGAATGTGGAAAATCACCTCATGTTTGCGCATGGTGCCGAAATTCTCCACGCCCAGGTCTTTGGCCATCTGGTTGAGCTCGGTCATGGACATGGCCTGCAACTTGGCGATGTTGAGGGAAGTTGCGATAACGTCGCGACCGTCAGCGGCAGCAGGCGCCGGGCTCTTCTCCTCGTCCTCGCGGGCTTCGACCGGTTTGGTGGGTGGCTGCAACTCCATCATCTCCTGGCTGTCATTGACATTGACGGGAGAGTTGTTGCCGTTGGCGACGGGGCCGCCAGCCAAGGCGGGTTGCTTGACGTTTACTTTAGCTTTTTTTGGTTTGATCGCCTTTTTGGCGCTGACTTTGGGCATAGATAAATAAATAGTTACGGTAGTTAAATTTTAATAGTCGCGGCAGGAGACAGACGCTGGTACTGAACCAC
>JAQGOT010000112.1 GCA_028293465.1 Pedosphaera sp.
AATAGGCGACCACTTTTCGGGCGATGCTGCTGGACATGGGCGCGCCGCCGTCGCGCACCTGCCGGATGGCCGCCAACAGCTCGGCGGTGCTGGTGCGCTTGAGCAGATACCCGCTCGCGCCCGCCAAAAGGGAATTGAAGATTCTTTCGCTTTCACCGTAAACGGTGAGCATGAGGTAGCGCACGTTCGGCACGCTGGCACGGAGACGGCGGATACATTCCACGCCGTCCATGCCCGGGAGGTTGATGTCCATGAGGACGACATCCGGCGGATCGGCCGGAATGCCCTGGAGCGCGTCCTCGGCGGTGCGGTAATGGTTGACGCAAAGGAAGCCGGGGGCGGCATTGATTTCCCGGACCAGATTTTCGCGGAGCCAGGTTTCATCTTCGACGACCACCACTTTGATGGGCGGTGGTGACGGACCGTTTTTGTCAGGGGATGCGTTCATGGGGCACCAACTTTCCCGGCTTGAAACAGCACGCGGAGCCTGACGGTGGTGCCGCAGCCGGGCTCGGATTGCAGATCAAACTCGCCGCCGATGGCACCCATGCGTCGCCGCATGTTTTCCAGGCCGTTGCCCGCCGGGGTGGTTGCGGCGGGGGAAAAGCCCCGGCCGTTGTCGGCGATTTCAACGCTCAACTGGTTGGCGGTGCAATCGAAGGCGAACCGCACCTGCTGCGCAGCGGCGTGCTTCACGGCGTTGTTCAACGCTTCCTTCACCACCATGAAAACGTTGTGGCGGACCTCGGCGGTGACGGTGAGGTCGGGCAGCTTCAGCGGCACATCCAGAGAACAGGCAATGCCGGAAGGTTGGAGAAAATCCTGGGTGAAATAGACGAGATAATCGGCCATCTCCTTTAAGGTATCGTTTTTGGGGTTCACCGCCCAGACGATCTCATCCATGGTTTGGATGGTATCGCGGGCGGTGCGGGAGATGGTTCTTGGAATTGTCCCGGCATGGTTCCGGGATTCATTTTGCTCGTCCAGCATCTCGGCGAGTTTGTGGATCTTGGTCAGGCTGGCTCCGAGCTCGTCATGGATGTCGCGCGCGATGCGGGCGCGTTCGGTGGCCACGGCGCTCTCCCGCTCCAACCGCCGGATTTGCCGCTGTGTGCAGCGTCGTTCGAGAAGTTGGGCCGTGCCGGCAACGCCGACCAGCAAGCCGCCGCCGGCCACGGCAAAGAACCAGCCGCGCTGCCAGAAATGCGAGAAGAGCAGGTCTTCGAAGGAGGTGGCCACGACCAGTTGGCTGAATTTCCACCCGCCTTTGCCGCCGCGGTGAAGGAGACGGATTTCATCGAAGGTGGCTTTGGCTTCGAAGCGGGTAACGATGTTGGTGGGCTGATTGATTTCCGTTGCGCCGAGGGAAAGATTGGGATTCAGCCACGCCGTGACGCGCGCATTATGGCCGGGCACATATTCGACCTTGAAAGCGATATACTTGGGCGTGCCGGTGCGCATGTATTCCCAGTTGAAACCGGGCTCCGGGGTGGCGGAGTTCAGATCGACATAACCCTTCAGGCTGTTGGTTATGTTCACGGCACAGTAGGCCCAAGCCTCCCGGCTGTTGCCGAGCCCGAAGTGTTCCTCGCCATGTTCAAAAAACATGAAGCCGGCGTCAAAATCGCCAATGGATTTGGTGGCGGAGTCGGCGAGGGGATCGACGTGAAACCGGAAATAAAGCGTGCTGGTGGAGTTGGAGTCCTGGGGTTTGACCGCCCCGTGGAAGAGATCCTCACCCTGACCGTTGTTGCACACGAGCGTAGCCCCAGGCTGACTCCACAGGATAGTGGCGGGTGCGGAGCCAGGAAAAAGCAGCAACGCGCCGGCAACCAGGGTGGCCGCGGCGCTGGTCATCACCAACCGGCGCTGGCGGTGGTTGCGTTCGAGGTGAGGCACGGGGCGAGATTAAATCGGTTGGCATGAAAAGTCCATTGCGGGCTGGTTGAGCAGGCCGTGGTTTGGATACCCATGTTTATGGGTATTGTTGCAGCGGAGAACGGGGGTATGCTGGTTAACACTCTCAACACGACACCGCCGGGAAGCGCGGCGAATTTGGTGGTTGGGGAGAATATTTAAGTGCAAAGCGAACAATCAGAAAGCAACCTTCAAATGAATTACCCACAAAGTATCCAGCGCCAGGTCCGCAATTTTCGCAGACTGGCGGTTTTCGCAATGATCGGGGCGGCGGGCCTGCGGTTTGCCACCGGGAATGCCCCGGCGCAAACCACCAACGCTTTCGACGTGGCCGCCAATGCCGCGTACGCCGGGGCGGGGGCGCCGAATGGATTGTCTCCGGGGGGACAAAATGGAGGTTCTGGTTTTGGGCCGTGGACGTTTACCGTCAACGGCAATGGCGGCGCCTTTACTTCTGGAACAGGGCCGAGCGGTGCCAGTTGGGATTTGTGGAACACGGCCGTCAATGGCTCAACGGTCGCGGTCCGCCCGTTCAGTTCGCCGCTGGTGGCGGGGCAATCGTTCTCGGTGCAATTGAGGTTGAACAGCCTCGACCGTTCCTACACCACGAACACGCTGGTGCTTCAGGACGCAAGCGGGAACGCGATCTTCCGCTATTGGCATGTGGGTTTTGAGCCTAACGGGGCGGTCAACGGGTCGTATGCGGATGCCACCACAAACAATGGTGTGGCCGTTGGATTTAGTTACAATTACCAGCAATTCTGCACCTTCACGTTCACGTTGAACAGCGCCACGACGTACACGTTCACGGACAATACAACCGGTCACAGTTTCAGCGGCGTGATTTCCGGTTCGCCCATCGCGCAGGTCGCGTTTGTGCGGGGCAATGGCAGTCCAACGGCTCCGCCGAACGGCCAGGATTTTCAAATCGACATGCTGAAGATCGTGTCGTCGGCGCCGCCGAGTTTCCAACTACAGACACCGGCGGCCGGCTCCTTCAGTGCTTCACCCACCAACGCCATCAGCGTGCAGGTGGTTGCCGGCGGCACCCCGATCAATACGGGCAGCATCGCATTCAAGATTGACGGCAACGCGGTTACGTCTGCGGTGAGCACGGTTTCCGGGGTCACGACCGTCACCTGCCACCCGAGTTCGCCGTTGAGCCCGGGGGTGGCGCACACAGCGGAAGTGACGCTGGCGGACAACAACAACGGTTTGTTCACGAACACTTGGAGCTTTACCACCGGCTTCCCATCGTTGCCGGCGACGTTGCCCGGCCCAATTTCCGTTGGGGGCGGCAATGAAGTGGTCATTTTCACCGCGGCCGGGGAGGGCTGGCTCGGAACCAACTACGATGCGAATTCGAACCGGACGCTCTTTACGCGCTACAGCATGGCGTTTCATGATTTGAACGGGGAGACGGGCGGTGGTGGCGGTTATGGCGGGCTGCATTTCTTTCAAGGCAACACGGAGCACCTGATCACCGGCAACAGTTGGCTGTCCTTGAACTGGAGTCTGGACACACTGGCGGTGGGCGAGCTCGACTTGTCGCCCGGAACTCCCGTGGTATTGGAAGAATGGCACACCGTGGTTGAGAGGATCGATTACGCGCCGGGTGGGAGTGCCAACGTGAAAGTTTGGCTGGATCCGGATTTCAGTCAGACGGAGGTAAGTCAACCAAACGCCCCGATTTCGTTCGCGATGGACAATACGTTCAACAATGTTCGCCTGCGTTGCGGCAACGGTACCGCGAGCGCCAGTTTCACCAACATCATGATGGCGGCCTTGGGAACCGGGATTGGTTTTGCGACGCCGGTTGAGGCGCAAATTCAAGGGTTGGTTCCGGGGGCAAACGCGGTGGCGGCCGCACCCAGCACTCCGGTCGGATTCCAGGTGGTCGTGGGCGGGGTTGGCATTCGGACGAATGACATCACGCTGAGCCTTGATGGCGGGGCGGTGACTCCCGTTTTTACCACTCCGGGCAACACCATCACCGTGAGTTATCAGCCCGTCAGTCCGTTCACTCCGGGCTCGACCCATTCCGTTTCCGCGAGCCTGACTGATACGAACGGGACGCCGTACGCCACGACTTGGGCGTTTACCGTGGACACCTATCCGAGCCTGCCGATAACCTTGGCCGGGCCATACGATGCCAATGAGTTTGCGCCGGTCATTCTCTTTACCGGTCAGAACGGATGGATCGGCGGCAATTATGATTCGACCTCGACCAAGACGCTCTACACACGGTTCAGCATGTCATTTTCCGATTTGAATGGAAAAACGGGCAGTGGCGGGGCTTACGGCGGGCTGCATTTCTTCCAGGACAACAACGAGCGGTTGCTGGTTGGCGATGCGTGGACCTCCCCGAATTGGAGTGCGGACGCGAAGGAATTTGGGGAGCCTGAATTGCCGCCGGTCACCCCGATCGTCCTGGACGAATGGCACACCATGGCGACGAGAATTGATTACGTCGCGGGCCAAAGTGCGAATGTGAAGGTCTGGCTGGATCCGGACTTCAGCAAGACCGAAAGCAACCAGCCGAACGGTCCGCTGCTATGCTCCTTGAACAACACGTTCAACAATGTCCGGCTGCGTTGCGGCAATGGAACGGCGAGCGCGCATTTTACGAACATCGTGATAGCCGCCACCGGTCCTGAGGTGGGATTTGCGGTGCAACCACCGGTGGCGGTATTGAGCATCCAGAACTCGGGTGGAGGCGTGAATCTTTCCTGGACGAGCGTGGGAACACTCTTGGAGGCCCCGGCCGTGAGCGGACCTTGGATCGAGTCGGGGAATCAAGCCAATCCGCAGGTGCTGGCCACAACCAACTCAGTGAGATTCTTCCGCGTTCGGCAGTAAAATTTGCGCTCAACCCTTTATTCCTGAAGGCGAGCAACGAACCATCCGCAGGGGCGTGCCGAGTTGTCAAGGCTTGGTGCACGCCTTGGAAGTAGGAAGGCTTTTAGCTCAAGGCTTCACTCCATCCGTTTGTTACGCATGTGGTGGGGATGTAACGGCGTTGTAACGGCAATGTAACGCTTCTCATCAAGGCTAACCTATTGTCGTCCAACATTGTAACGCCTGTTACGCTTGTACACCCCCAAGGGGGGCTGAAATGTCGGATGACGAATTTCGATTGTCGAATTCTGGGGGAGGCGTGCGCTTGCGCACGCGCCCCGGTCCTGAATCCAGGCAAATCCAACCAAATCCAAGGTGCTTGCGCACGGCCACCGGGGGAAGGGCCGATGCAAATCCAAGTTAATCCAGGTTAATGGCGGGGAGGATTTTCAGATTTGAAGATTA
>JAQGOT010000115.1 GCA_028293465.1 Pedosphaera sp.
TTTCAAATTTGCCCCGCCCCCCTCCCCAACCTCCCCAAGAGCCAATCACTCTGCCGACCTTGTCGGCGCGAGCCCGGCGAGCATCCCTTACCAGCCGGCAAGCCCTTTGTGGATTCTGGTCAGCTCACTTCACCCCGGAGGGGGACTTGCTCGTTGACGAGGAACGTCGCGCCGGTGCGTCGCGAAGTAGCGCCAGAGCCTCCTCATGGCCTTGCTGCCTGGCTAGGTCCGCGGCGTTGTATCTTCGGTTTTGCGTGTCCGGGTCAGGGTCATCCGTCCCGGTGGCAGACGTATCTGCGCCAGCCGCAAGCAATAGTTTGATGTTCTCAAGATGCCCGTTGGAGGCGGCATACATCAGGGCTGTGTGGCCATGGGTGCTTCTCGCATTGACGTCAGCTCCCCTTTCAATAAGCAATTTCAATATGCCGGGCTGCGGGCGCTTGGCGATCTCCATTAGCGCAGTGGCGCCCACATTGTTTCTTTTATCGACTTTTGCTCCCTTTGCCACCAGCAGTTTCAGCGTTTCCGGGTGGTCGTGTATCCCGGCAATCATGAGGGGGGTAAGGTAATTGCCGAGTGAATCGCTGAGGCCTATCACGTTCGGGTTCGCCCCCTTGGAAAGCAGGAGTTGTATCATGTCATCCTGGCCGGTCGAAGCAGCGTAGAACAAGGGAGTCATGCCGTTCCTGCTCCTTAGCTCGATCTCTGCTCCATGCGCGATAAGGTACTCGACCGCCTCGCGATTATTGCCTTCCAAGGCGAAGCCGAGAACAGTGCCCCCTGTCTCAGTTGTCGTGCGTGCGTTCACATCGGCTCCGCTCGCGACCAACAGCTTTATGATGTCCAAGCGGCCGGCTTGCGCGGCCAGAATGAGGGGTGTTCTCCCCTTGCTGTTGCGGGCGTCCACCTTTGCGCCTTGGTGGAGGGCGGCCTCGACCGCCTCCAGGTTTCCTTTTCCAACCGCATCCCCGAGGAGATTGTCGACGCTTTCCTGCGCCCACAAAGGCCGGAGAGGCACCACCAACATCAGTGTGCCCAAAATCAAATGTTTCAAGAGTATCATAAGCAGCCAGATCGGTTCAGGCTCTTTTGATTTATGGTTGAGCATTATCTTTACCAAGCACACCCTGAACCTTGAAAAAATCCCTAGGAATGGCACCCATGCGCCGGTGCACATGGCCAGCCACTTGCTGCACACTGAATCCGAAGGGACAAGCAGAACGGTTGTGTCTAGTTTCAAGGCAGGCTGACTCAAGTCCAAATCTGTCAATAAAATGGGATCATTCGTCATGAAGTGGTTGTGGTCATTTTTGGTATTGATTTGCGCAACCTGCGCCGTTGCTGAAGTGAAGCCGGGCGGTGCGCTGCCCGGAGCAGAACGTATCGTCAGGCCGATCCGCTTGGCAATCGCTGGTTTTGCACCCGCGAGTGCGGAACCGCACCTGCTCCAACGAAGCGAGGCCCTCGTGGACTTGCTGACCTCGCAGCTTTCGGGCGCCCCGCAGTTCGATTTGGTGGAACGCCAGGACGTGGATCGAATAGTTGGTGAGCTGGCGTTGATGCTCCCGCAAGGCGGCAAACCAAAGGATGCCATCCGGATTGGAAGAATACTTAACGCAGATTGGCTCCTGCTCGGGGTGATGCCAGCGGAAGGTGCGAACAGGATGGCGGTAAAAATAGTGGACGCGCACACCGGGATCATCCGCGATCTCGCAATCATACCCCTCGGGGCCGACATGGCGCGCGTGGCGGAGCTTATCGTCGGGTTTGTGCAGAACTCTGTCCGCAATCAGTCCCGGAATGATCAACGGGTCGTGCTGGCAATCGGGGGTTTTGAAGATCTCAGCGTGAATGACAAGTTTGCCGGTTTCGGCCGGGTCTTGAGGTCCTCCCTGGAGCAATCTTATCTTGGCACACGCGTCTCGGTCGTGGAGCGCTCGATGATGGATCCTTTGCAGAAGGAATTGCAACTGAACCTCGCCGGTCTTACCCAAAGGGGCGAGGCGGTCAAACAAGCCCAGCCTGCCCTGTTACTGGTCGACGGAATGTTTCGCGTATTTCAAGACGATGAATTCAAAATCAACCTGATTTTGCGGATTGAACGTGTAGGCGGCGAGGCTCAACTTTTGTCCTTCAAGGAGGTACCGGGGAAGATCTTGGACAACAAGATTATTTCGGCGATTGACGCCGCGCTGAAGGAAGTTCCTCGCCAACCTCCCGCTGGCTCAAGCAGGGCGGAAGCTCACCTTCAATTCAAGCGTGGCAAGGCGCTTTCTTCCTTACACAGCATCGATGATAACGATACCTGGCTGGGTGGATACACGCTCGACCAAAATAAGGAAAGGCGGCAAAAGAACATCCAGGAGGCCATCAGTGCTTTCGAGGCAGCACTGCTCCTTGAGCCGGAATGGTGGGAGGCGAAAATGTACGCTGCGATCTGTCTTGATGCACCGGACATCGAACGGCCTGATCTGGCGAGGGATTATTATCAGGAGGTGATGGCCGGGAGCGCGGACCCGAAACTGGTGGGCCTCGCGCGGACGAGGTACCTCAGATCCTATTTCGGGCGGGACGACGAATACGCGTTGAAACTGATCGCTGCGCAAGCCGAAAGCGCGACAAATCTTGAAACACGGGTGACGTTCCTCGTGCTCCTGCAGACGCCGGTGGAAAACCTGTTTCAAAAAGGGCGCATGACCACCGATGAACGCCTGGAGTACCTTAAACGGGAGGCGTTCGCCTCACTGGAACTGGATGAATTGCGCGCCGGCGCGGGTAAGGAATTCATGCGTGCGTGGAGGATCCACGACTATTTCAATGAAATCTATTTCACTCTGGGGCATGATCAAGCCGCGGCCGCTGCGTATCTGGACCATTTGGTGCCCGTGATGACCAAAACTTTTCCGTCCATGGAACTTTACTTGATCGGGACGCATTTTGTCTGGTTGCCCAAGGAAGCGCCCTTTAACTCCGCGAGGTTGGAGACCCTGATGAAAGTATTGCAGAGCCAACCCGAAGCAATCCGGGCCCAGAAAAACTGGAACCGTAGCTTTTTCATGGACTTGATGGAACACTGCCTTTGGAGGGAGCGCTACGACTTGGCGGAAACCGCTGCGGTTATCCTTGAGAAGTTGGACGACCGACTCGCAGAAGCAGCCATCGTCAACCGCCGGCATGCCTATCTGGCTTATTGCCACCAGGAACAAGGACAATGGGGGAAGGCAGCGGAAGAATTCGAGGCCTTGGGAGACTGCAAGCTGGTCTTCGGCTTGCCAGGGCCTTGGGGCAAAGCTCCCTTCGCTTTCAACGCGAAGGAAGCGGCCCTTGCATGCCGACAACACTTCGGGGGCAGCCCGTTAACTCATCTCCGTGAAAGCGACCCCGTGAAGGCAGATCCTCTCAAAATCGTGCTTCAAAAACCGATTTTGACCCTGGGCAAATCGATTGTATTTGCCTGCGATGGAGAAACGGTTTGGCTGGCAGATGGGATGGTCCTGTTTTCGTACAACCAACGCGAAGCGCGTTTAGATGGAATCGATTTGCCCGAGAGCGTCCAACGCAACATCACCTGCATTTGTGTTGGGGAGGACAAAGTCTGGTTTGGCACCGCCGGGAGTGGCCTGATCGAACTGGATAAGGCCAGCAAGAATGTGCTCGTGCATCAGGACAACCTTTTGCTGCCGAACATCACGGCCTTGCACCTCACGGATCAGAGACTTTGGATTGGATACGGGCGGGAGCATGCCGGGGGGGTGGGTTACCTGGATCTGACGTCTAAGAAAATCTACGGGCTCACCCCGGAACTGACCACCGAGACCATGCGATCCGGCTCA
>JAQGOT010000117.1 GCA_028293465.1 Pedosphaera sp.
CCAAAGAGGATGCGGCCGAGATTCTGCGCGAAAGTGCCGCCGAAACTGGAGATGAACAGGAAGAAAAAGCTGATGACCAAGCCCGCCCCCGTCGTCCAGAGACGGATCCGGTGGGTGCTTTTGCGGCGGGAGGCAACCCTCAACTCCCGTTCAACAATGGGTAGAAAAGCCATGCGCCAACGCTCCCAATTCCACTTTTTCCCCTTTCAAGGCCCGCTCACACTGCAACGACCGGCGGAGGGTTGGGGACGGGGGCACTGCCTCGCCCGAACCAGCGGGCGAAGCGTGATTTTCCCGGGGTGAACCGTTGCATCGCGACCAGGCGGAAGTTCGTAAGCAATTGCCAACGGGCATTAAGGCCGAAGGCCAAATCGGCAAGGACCCCCAATCCAAACCATAAGCCGAGGTAGAACTTTGCCCCCACGTCGACGGAGGTGGCGAACGCAACACAACTCACCACCACCAAGATGGCAGTGAACAGCACCCAAGGCAGCACCAACACCCGGACGACCGTGATGCCGGTGGCGCGGTTCGGATTCCTCGCGGTCAGGGCAACCCACATGCCCACCCAACTCAGGGCGATCACATCCGCCACCAGCATTACCATGTAGGCCACCCAAAACATGAGGTAAGCTGGATCACCTTGAAACGATTCCTTTTGCAGCGACGCCACCATGAAGGTGAATTCGATGATGGCCACCAGAATGATCGGCCCGAGGAATTGCCGCCTTAGGGCCAGCAGTTGGCCGTGCAGAATATCCCGGACACCGAATGGGGTTGAGAGCAGCAATTCCAACGATCCCATTTTTCGATCCTCACCGAGCCGCCGACCCGCCTCGGAGGCGACCCACAGTTTCAAGGCGGAGTTGAGGACGATGGCGGTGATGATGTAGGTGCCTTCGTTGAACCATTCGGTGCCGACCTCGATGCAGCCCCAGGCCCAAAAGCAGGCGATCAGTCCCAGAAATGCCCAGACGTGGGTGGGCTTGAACCGGGCCCGTCCGGCGAGCCAGTAGAAGGCGTTCACGTCGAGCAGGCGTTTGCGGAAGGCGTTTCGGTCGGCCGCATCGCCGTAGCTCCATCGATGCCAGAGCCCGCGCCAACGCGCCAGACTGGCGCCGGCCGGCTTATCCTGCCAGGAGCGGGGGGCGATGAAGCTGGCGAGCAGGAGGAATAACCAGGTCAAGGCATGGATAATGCCTGTGGACCACCAAAAATAATCCGCAGCCGATTTGTATTGTACGTCGAAGCTGCGACTGAAGGAGGAGAATGGACACGGCAGCCACAAGGCCCAGCCGAGCTTGGGCGAACGGGCCAGATAGGGAATCCAATCGGCGCAAGCGGGCAGCACCGCGGTGAACAGCAGGATCAGGATAAAGGTGCCAGCCATCGCTTTGCGGGCGGATTTGCTGCAGGAGGAGATAAAAATGCCAATTGCCAGCGAGAACAAAAAAGTGTTCACCAGCACGAGGGCCATGCGCCAGAATTCACCGTTGGTAATACCGCCCATCAAAAGAGGAACCGCGAGCACGGGAAAAATGGCAAGCAATCCATAGAACGCACCCAAAGAGGTGGCGACCAGCTTGCCGAACACCACATCGTAGCCCTTGAGATCGGTGAGGAAGAGGAGCCCGAAGGTGCCCTCCCGTTTTTCCTCGCTGAGGCAATCGGCCGTGGAACGCACGCCGGAAATGAGGCAATAGGAAATGGAGAGGGTCGAGAGCACCGCGAACAGGTTTTTGCCAAATTCGTGGGGTGCGCCCTGCCGGTTCACGACGTACATGAACGCGCCGATGACAATCGCCCCGAGGGCGGCCACGGCCCGCATCCAGTAGGTGGCGCGCCGACGGGAGGCCACCCGTAATTCACGATCAACAATCGGCAGGAAGGTCATCGTTTAGTCCTGGAGGATTCTATTTTTAAAAGCATGGATGTCAATGGCTCCACCGCGTTCAAGTCACGGCATGGCTGAAGGCGAAGTTGCGGCGGACGAGATCAAAGTAGAGCCGCCGCCCGAGCAGAATCGCGACCGTGAGTTGCAGCAGGCTGATGGCGGATTGGGAATAGAACGCCGCCGCCAGGGAACCGGGAACGTAAAACTCGGGAAAAACCACATACAGCAGGGCCGGCAAGCCCACCGGCAACACCAGACCGAAAAGGACCGTGAACAGCAACGCGCTGATAAAACTGTTCCGACGCAGGGAAAAATACAGGCCGATGACCGGGATCGTCAGGAAGGAAAAGAGGCAAAGTTGAATATGTTCCCGATTGCCCTGGGTATGGAAGAAGCCGTCGAAGTAAATCCAGATTCCGACTAGGACGACCATGGCGGGGAGGAATTGTCCCCACAAGCCGCGGAGCCGTCCCCCGAGGATTTGCGCTTCGCTCATGGGCGAGACCAGCAGCAGTTCGAGCACGCCGGTTTCGCGCTCGCGCCGGAAGCTGCCCGCCGCGCTGATCGTGAGGCTGCCGATGAGCAGGCAGGCCATGAGCCGTTGGATGGCCTGGAAAGCCCGGCCTAAAGGGGCGTCGGTGAGAGCGAGGCTGTAAAGGGAAACCATCACTGCAAACCAGCCCCAAGTAACCAAACGACCGGACCAGGTGCGCTGTTCCAGCCAACCGATGGGGTTGCGCTCCAATTTTCGCCGCAACCAACGGTGAAAGAAGGGAACCCAAAGGACGGGGGTGCAGAGCCGTGTTTCCATCCGGACCCGCCAGGCTGGCGGTGTTCGCTCCTGCCAGCTTTGATGCAGACCCCGGGCGGCAATGTGAATGGCAGCCAGCAAGGCCAGGATCGAGGTGACCGCCGTTATCCCCGCAGCGCTCAGCAGGGCCCAATGCCGGGCGGGTGGGATAACACCGAGAATCTGCCCCCACGTTCCACTGATACCGGTTGCGCCGCTGAAACCCGCGTATAGAACCAGCTCACTAAAACGTGCCTGGTAATGGTATGAGCCTGAGGCGGATGCCCCCAGAGCGGCCAACAGGCTGGTACCGTTGAGAAAAAGAAAAATGAGGAAAAAGCAAAAGGTCAGAATGCCGGCGAGCAGCAGCGATCGCACCCAGACTTTGCCGGCGGCGGAGGCCAGCAGCCCCGCAGCCAGAGCCCAACAGATGGAACTAAAATTCATCAAGACCGACAGCACGGCTTCTTTCCAGTTCACACCGCCGAGCAGAAACGGGATGGTGAGCACAGGCAGGACCGCGAGCCAGAGTGACAACGCGCGCAAGCCGTGGACGAGGCCTTTCGCCAGCACGATGTCGCGGGCCTTCAAGGGCGTTAGAAACAGGAGGCCCATGGTTCCCTCGCGCTTTTCGCGGCTGATGCAATCGGCGGTGAATAATGGCACCAGAATCCAGATGGCGCAGAACAAGGTGAAGTTGAGAAAGCCGAAGAGCTGACCCCCGAGGTTGAGGCCGAAGCCGCGAGTCGAGCCGAAGTAAAACGAGGCGAGGATGAGCATCGCCCCACCCATAACTCGCAACCAAAAGGTGAAGGACAGCCGCGCTTGCGTGCGCAATTCACGATCGATGACGGGCCAGACGGTCATGCACTGGCAGGTTCGAGCTTTGATGGCTCAACCACCGCTGGGGGCGGTTCGGTTGTTTCGTTGGAACCCGCGGCGCAGCGGCGAAACTGCCGGCGCAATTTTGATCTGGCGCGCAAGGCAACCAACAGATCGTTGATCCCGCCCAGAATGAACCAACCCAACAGGAAGCCGGCCATGGCGCGAGAAGAAATGTTTCTGGCGTTGACCAAAATGATCCAGAACACGAACAAGGCGATCAAACGCGGCAGCATGACCTGAGCCAGCGAGGACAGAACGGCGCGATGGTGCTTCTTGGCGCGCAAAGCCGTCCACATTCCCGCCCAGCCGAGGGCGAAAAAATCCAATATCAGCAGGACGGCGCTGCCTAAAAAAAGGATGCTGAGGATGCCGCGGTCATCGTTAATCCGGAGCGGGTTTGGCCCATGAATCAACCAGAAGGGAGCTACGTTGACGGCAACCAGGGCGGCCAAAGGAAACTTGAAGAGGTGCAGCAGCGCGCGTCTTTGCCCGCTGACGATCTGCCGCTCGGGGAGCGGGGTCACCAAGAGCAATTCCAGCGCGCCGCTCTGACGATCCTCGTTCAGCCGACGGCTCCCTTCCATGGCGATCATGTATTTGAAGATCAGGTTCAGGCCAAATCCAATAAAGACAACACCGCTAAAAGCCTCCTGATTGGTGGGCACCGGCGCGATAAAAACGCCCGCGAAGAGACAGAGCCAAAGAGCGATCATGGAACCGAAGAGCACCCAGCCGACAATTTTTGGCAACTGATCCCGGTTGGCCAGCCAGAAGAAGGGATTTACCGCGAGCAGTTTTGCGCGCCGCGCTTTTCGATGCCGCTCGGAGCCGAAGCGAGCCGCCTGGAGTTTCTCGGCGCGTTTGTCCCGCACGGGGAGCTGTGGTTTGTCCTGCCAGATACGCGGCAGGATGACGCTGGCGGACACGAGAAACGTCAGACCCATCCCGAGCAGGAAGCTGGCGGCTGTCCAAAATTCACGCGGGCCGAGGCCGAACCTGTAAGTACGATCGAAGGCTTTGGTGTAGGCATAAAACGGATTCGGCCAGAGCAGGAAGGGCAGGGAGCGGATTTTAAAGGTAAACGCCAGCAACTCGTGAAAGATCGGCAAGACCAGGGTGACCAGAACCAGGATCAGACCGACGCCGCACATGGCCTGGCGGGACCCGCGACTGAGGGCGGAGATAAAAA
>JAQGOT010000119.1 GCA_028293465.1 Pedosphaera sp.
GCTCAGGATGACTGTCTCACGGTTGGGCAGTGGCCGACCGATGGATTCAAAAGTCTTGCGCCCCATCACCACCACCTGCCCCGTGGTCATCTGCTTGAACCACTTGAAATCCTCCGGCAAATGCCAGGGTATCTTATTCCCCTGCCCGATCACCCGGTTCTCCGACATCGCCGCGATGGCTTTGAAGTGTTTCATCAGAGCTGTGGTTCCGTTCTTGCCCCGTGCCAAATTGCTAAAATGCTGATGATTTTTTCCCTCTCCACCACTTGGTAAAACACCCGATATGGAGGCACAGCAATCTCCCGAACATCTTCGCGCTTCATCTTGGAAAACACGGCTCCAAGCTGCGGGAATTCCGACAAAAACGAGTTTTCCTTAGCAAGCCGTGCGCGACCTTCTCGGCGGCAAGGGGATTGTCCTCAGCGATGAATTGGATGACTTCCCGCAGCTGACTTAAGCCGCGGTCCGACCAGACGATTTTGTAAGCCATGCCTCCATTTGTTTGACCACTTCTGCGTGGGGGGTCACCGCACCACGCTCGGTTTCGGCCAAACCTTGCTGAATGGACTGCAACAAACTCAATTCATCGAGGATGTCGGCCAAGGAAGCTCCCTCGGGCATCTTTTGCACCGCATCCAAAATGATCTGTCGGTCGGCCATAGCCTGATTTCACTATGCCAGCGAAACCGGGGGGAAGCAATTCAATTCCCGGCAGCTTGAACCTTGCGTCAGCACGGCTAACAAGCCAAAGGTTGGCGGAATCGAACCTTGGATCTGCAAGCTAACGGGCTGTGCCGACAGAAATCCCGAAGGGAACCCCTGGATATTCTTCACACCGCAATCGGCGCCTTGATGGCCGGGTGCGGGTCGTAGCCCACCAATTGAAAGTCCTCGAACTTGAACTCGTGGATATCCCTCACCGCCGGGTTGAGCTTCATTTGATCAGCTTTCAATTATTTATCCGTTTAAACTTCCCAATTGCCCATCCACCTCCATATCCTAATCCCAAGGACGAATCATAATGCAGGCCCCACCCATCAGCAAACCGGCACGACCGCCGCAAAGCCATCGTCTGAACCTCCGTTCGCACCTCGCCCGCCTCACCCACGCCCGCCCGCTCATCCTGAGGGAACTCCGCGCCGAATCCGGCCGCACCGTCAACTATTGGCTTCGCGTCCTTGCCGCCGCCATCCTGGTCCTCACGTTCGCGACCTTCATGCTCTCCACTGACCTCCCACCCGCCAAGCTCGGCGTCATGCTCTTTCGCGGCCTCAATGGCACCCTCACCTTCGCCCTCTGGATCATCGTTCCGCTCATGACCGCCGATTGCATCAGCCGCGAAAAGCGCGAAGGCACCCTGGGCCTCCTCTTTCTCACCCCGCTCACCGTCGTCGACATAATGGCCGGAAAAGCCGCCATCCACATCTTGCGCGCCGCCACCCTGCTGCTCGCCAGCCTGCCCATCCTTGTCCTCCCGTTCATGCTCGGCGGCGTCGTGGTGACCGATGTCTATTTCGCCTTCGTCGCCGTCACCAACGCCCTGCTCATGGGAATCGCTGCCGGCATCTACGCCTCCGCGCGCGGCGGCACCAGCGCCCAAGTCATGGCCACCGCCGAATTCGCCGCTTTCCTCCTTTGGCTCCTGTCCGGCGTCTGCTTCAACATCATTCAACTCATTGTATTCCGTCCCGCCTCGGGTTTGCTCATCACCCTCTCCGCCAGCCTGGCCTCATCCATCATTTTATTCGCCTTGACCATCCGCTCGGCCAAAATGGAACTCCTAAAAAACTGGAACCGCGACCTCGCCGCCCCGGAAATTCCGAACTGGACCAAGCTCTTCTCCCAATCGGACTTCTGGCAGGCCGTCTTCCACTGGAACCGCGGCCCCGCACTCGATAGCAACCCCATCGCCTGGCTTCAGGAATATTCCTGGACCGCCCGTCTTACCAAATGGGGATGGTTCATTATCATTTTGTTTGCCGAACTGATCGTGGTCCCGGGTCGGCTCGAATTTCAGGCTTGGCTCACCGCCATCCTCGCCCTGGGCGCTGCCCTCAGTGCAGTCTCCAGCTTTCGACGCGAACGACAAACCGGCATGCTTGAAATCCTCCTCGTCACCCCGCTCTCGGCCCGGCAACTCATTCTCGGACGCCTCTTCGGCATCTGCGCGCACTTCATTCCCGCCGCCACCGTCCTCATCGCCTGCTGGCCTGCGTCCGTCACGCTCAACCCCAGGGAATTTGCCACCGGCCAATTCGCCTGGATCATCCCCAACCCCATCGCTTTCCTCGCCCTCATCATCGTGGGACTCTACGTATCCCTGCTCCCCATCAACTTCCTCATCGGCTGGTTGATCACTTTCACCCTGGCGTTCCTCGCCCCGGCAATTTGCACCGTCATCCTCACCCGCCACAACGCAAACGCCCTCCTCACCCTTTCCATAACGAGCGGTTATCAAGGATTCCTGGCAATCATCGCCTGGCTCCTCCTCCATCGAAACATTCAGCAGCGCCAATTCGTAACGCACACCACCAACTGACCTGCCAGAGCCGGGTGCGCTGGTGCTGCGCTCTGGTCAAACCGCAATCGGCGCCTTGATGGCCGGATGCAGGTCGTAGCCCATCAGTTGAAAATCCTCGAACTTGAACTCGTGGATGTCCTCCACGGCGGGGTTGAGCTTCATCTGCGGCGGCGAACATGGCTCGCACGACCACTTCTGTCTGCTAATCCTCGTCGGTTTTCCATTGTGTGAGATCCTCAACCGGCTTTGGCAGCCTTCCCTCCAGCCACTTCATGCATGTACCCGGCTTAAACTCCGTGTCTTTTGCCTCGATCACCCAGGACAGAAACTCCCTTGGACCACCGTTCAGATAGGCAGGTGGCGACACCGGCACGAAAAGTGTGGGAAGTCGTTCCTGGACCGAGAGGTAATTCAGAACGTTGCCGAATTCTTGAACCACGTGCCAAGCCAACGGGTGATCAGGGTCGATCCTAAACTTTACCCACCAACGACCATCATCAAAAGTCCCCGTCCCAATCGTACCCGTAATGCCAGGCACTTTAAGCAGATATTCTATCAGTGTGTGAAATGCGCGATCGTCAGGCATATCATTAAACCGCAATCGGTGCCTTGATGGCCGGGTGCGGGTCGTAGCCCACCAATTGAAAGTCCTCAAACTTGAACTCGTGGATGTCTTTCACCGCCGGATTGAGCTTCATTTGTGGCAACGTTTTCGGCTCGCGGGAGAGCTGGAGCTTTGCCTGCTCCAGATGGTTGCTGTAAAGATGCAGATCACCAAAGGTGTGGACGAACGTCCCGGGTTTTAAGCCACACACCTGCGCCACCATCAGCGTGAGCAACGCATACGATGCAATGTTGAACGGCACACCCAGGAACAAATCCGCGCTCCGTTGATAAAGCTGGCAGCTTAATTCGCCGTCCTGCACAAAAAATTGAAACAACGCGTGGCAGGGCGGCAGCGCCATCTGCTCAACCTCGCCCGCATTCCAGGCGCTGACGATGTGCCGCCGGCTGTCCGGGTTCTGCTTGATTTGTGCGATCACCTCGTCGATCTGGTTGACGGAGCGACCGTCGGCGGTGCGCCAATCGCACCATTGTGCGCCATAAACGCGGCCCAGATTGCCCTCGGCATCCGCCCACTCATCCCAGATCGTCACCCCGTGCTCGTTCAAATACTTCACATTCGTGTCGCCCCGCAGAAACCAGAGCAGTTCGTAGATGATGGATTTGAGATGAACCTTCTTCGTGGTCAGGGCCGGAAAGCCGTCGCCGAGCGGAAAGCGGGCCTGCGCACCAAACACGGCGTAGGTGCCGGTGCCGGTGCGATCGGCCTTAA
>JAQGOT010000173.1 GCA_028293465.1 Pedosphaera sp.
CCGGACTCAAAACCGGCGCCGCGGGCACGATTGCCGCAGCGGCTGCTTCAACAGGCGCAGAAAAAAGCGACACCGCCGGAGCCTTGGGCCGCTCCACCGGTTTGGGGGCAGCCGCCGGAACCGGCGCGCCCGAAACACTGGTCCGCGCCGGTGTCGAGCGAGGCGGCGCACCAGCCAGAGCCGCCAGGCTCGCCGGCTGCACCGGCACAAAGCGGACGCCCCGCGCCTTCAACCCTTCTAGGTGTTGAATGGTCGCGTCCAGCAATTGATGGTATGCGTCCGACATGCTTTCATCGTACTTCAGCCACCGCGAAGTGCACGGAAAATCTTGGCAGGAATAAAGGCGTTGCGGAAGGACCCTGAGCAATGATAGCGGGGGGAGTTTTGCGTAACCGCTATTCTCGACCCGCCGATCTCTGACCACGAATGCTCCTCAGCGTGATTTAGTTTTATTGGAGAGCGAGTTCGAAAAGGGGTGAGAACGAAGTATTTGCGCTGGGTGATTCGTTCCTGACCCGCCGGTGCCGCAACTGCGCCATCTTCCTTTGTTCTGGTTTCTTTTGTGCGTCATCGCCTCTCATTCCTCGCGTCGTAGAATGTCGGAGCAAAAATTCGTTCAGCCGGAATGCCATACGGGCCTTTGAAAGGCTTCCGCTTTAAGATGCCGAAGTGATGCTCCTGATTGGAGAACTCGACCTTGCCGTCCACATGTGCCTTCGAGACTTGCACACGCTCCCCACCAGCTTCGATAAATCCATCCATGTTGAGGTCTTGGACGAAGTGGACCCGGTCACCCCAGGGATCTCTAATCTCTCCCGACCAGGCGGAGGCACGGTGCCAACGCTTGAAGTACGCGTCGTCCTTGACGAAGGCAGCCAAGCCCTGGATTTCGATCTCCTCGCCTTGGCCGGTCGGTTTGAACCGCTCCGGATGGAGCTGATAGTAAGCGCAGACCCGTGGAATGATGTAATCGGGGAAGTAACCAATCCATTCCGAGTAGTCCTCATGTGCGTGGCGGTATTTGAACGAAGTCGTTTGTCCCCCTCCATCGCCTTTGGGGCCAAACCAGTAGAGAAACCTTGTGCATGAAGAAAGCGTGCACAGCAAACCAATCGCGATGGCGGTGCGACAAATAAGTCGGCAGTTTTTCATAGGGTGCTAACGCAAAATGCGAGGGCCGGAAGGATTGATGGCATAATCAATCCGAACCAAGCCCGGAACCTGATGATTGTACGGGGCGATCAACTCGAGCGTGACGCGGCCGTATTCCTGCCCATTTTTCAGCATGACATAAAACCGTTTCTTTCCGGTCGAACCGCTCTGACCACCCCTGAGGCGCTGCGCGTATCGGAATGCCGGTGTGTAGCCGGTTACAGGCGCCAGGTACATCGATGATCTGGCATTAGTCTCCTCCAAAAGGCCACCATTCACCGCCTCAACTTCAGCGGACCAATCATTGGTCTGGCCACGAGCAACCTCTGCTGGGTGCTTAAGCGTGATCTTGAGGTCACCGCCGCCAGATTCAGCCATCGTGCCTGTGGTCAAGTCGATCATATAAATTCTGCCATCTGGCACGACATGAAACCGCTTGCTTCCCACAATCAGTCGCTCGTGAATGTTGGTCGGCCACATTTTGAAAATCATCGGCGCTTCTGGCAGGGCTGTAAACCGTTCGGACGTCCCGTAACCAAAACCAAGCTGCGCGTCCGGCTCCAATTCATAGCCGTCTTTCTCCATTTTGATTATCAGGTCGTCACCCGTGGACCCGCCGATATGAAAACGCCCGTCTGCGCCGGTGGTCATCGCGCGTTCGATATTTCTCTGAGCTAGTCCACGGGACGGTTCGAAATCCCAATGCCGGATCTGGGAATGGAGCTTCACTCCGGCCAAGGGGGTATCGTTCTGGTCAACTACTTTCCCCCAAAACTCGACCGGAACGTTTTTGCTTTCGATCGCTACTCGGAGTCTTTCTTCAGGAGTGACCAGACTTTCGGGTTCCGGCACTCTCCTGGCAGGTGCCGTTGGCGTGAGAGCCTTTGCTGCCACCGGCGGTGGGTCAACTGACAATTCATTTGTCTTGCGCGGTGAGGAACCGCTGCCGATGCCAGAAGCTTGGACCAGTGGAGTAGGCTCCGCCTTCCCCTCTTTCAAGAAGCAGAGGAGCGCAACGGCGAATAAGGCGACCTCCCAAAGCAACGGTTTGATTTGTCTCATGGCAAACGATCGAGAACGGGGTCAATTCATGTTTTTGACACTCTTTATTTTTTGTTTCCTTTGGCCGCCAGCAGGCTCAACACGATCGTCCGACTCCCCATGCCCGGCCACGCCACTTCGATTTCCCGCCTCCGTTCCGCCTTGCGGATGCTACTTCTCCACCGGTAATCCCAACTCCATCTTGATTTCCTGGAGCAACTCCAGATACGGGCCGCGTTTCATCCTGGTCAGCCTATGTTCTTCTTCCATGAATGGATCGCCGTGATCCCCCACCATGAAAGTATCGCAACGCAGCAAAAATTCGGTTCCCCCTTGGGGATCAATATAAACCTTCACCCGCACCCAAACCTTTCCCAGCCATCCCCCGTAAACCATTGTGTTCATGGACGTCCCGGGTTTTTCAAAGGTGAAGTCCGGGCTCACCGTTTCTTGAGTCTTGGCATAACCATGCTTCTCAAAAACCTCCTTGGTCACCCGCCGGATATCCAGCATCGAGCGCTCGTTGATCGTAACCGAGGCAAAGGCCGAGCTGGAACCATCCTTCGGCGAATGGCAACCCCAACCCCCGAAGCAGATGGCCATCAATAAAACACCGGCCCACCCACGGGCAAAATTGAAACGAGTTAAATTCATGCTTTTACCAGCATAGGGATGGCGCCCGGACTTGCAAAGGATTAGCTGTTAACCGTCTCATCCAGGGACGCCACGAACGCATCGCGGAGCGGCAGTGCTCGATCCGCCTGCCAGGCCAGGAACAGATCGCTCCGGGTCGGGCGCGCCAGCGGTCGAAAGACAACTCCCGGATGCGGCAACGCCCGCAGCGGCTCCGGCAAGAGCGCCACGCCGCAATTCCCCGCCACCAGGCCGAGGATCGTATGCCCCCGCTCGGCGGTCTGCAAAATCTTCGGTCGAAACCCCGCCTCCGCGCACGCCTCCATCACCAACCGCGACGCGCCGGGATAATTTTGCTCCGAGATCACAAAGAAAAACTCCTGCGCCAGCGTGCTCAGCGCGACGGTGCTTTTGCTCGCGGCCCGATGCTTCTTTGGCAGCGCAGCCACCATGGTACAGGCGCCGACCTTTTGTTTCGCCAAACCGGCCGCCTCGATCTCCTGGGCAAAACCAACGAACCCGGCATCCAGCCGGCCTTCCATCAATGCGGCCACTTGCTCCGTGGCGGTCATGTCAAACAGGTTCACCGCCACCTCGGGGAAACCCTGGCGAAATCGCGCCACGGCGGCCGGCACCAGGGAGTGAAACAAGCCCCAGACGTAGCCGATATTCAATGAACCGCGCCCGACCTGCCCGGTGGCCTGCGCCGCCCGCACGGCTTGCGCGCTCTGTGCCAGGATGGAACGGGCTTCCCCGAGGAACACCTGCCCGGCCTCGGTCAAACGCACGCTGCGACGGCTCCGTTCGAACAACGCCACCCCCACTTCATCCTCCAGTTGACGGATCTGCCGGCTCAACGCGGGCTGGGCCACGCGCAGCTTTTGCGCCGCCTTCGTGAAGCTCAGCTCATCGGCGACGCCGACAAAATAACGCAAGTGCCGCAGTTCCATGAATCCGACCATACCCGACCGGCATCGCTGTGAGAACAATGAAGTATTGGCGGAGTTTCACGGCGTTGAAGTAACGTGTCATCCACGCGAAAACCCAAATGCAACCATGAACCGCAACGTGGACGAAGTAACAGCACCGCTGCCCGAGCTTAACCCCATGAACTGGCCCCGCCGATTTGCCACCCGCACCACGCAGATGAAGCGCTCCACCATTCGGGAACTGCTCAAGCTCACCGCCCAGCCCGACATGATTTCCTTTGCCGGTGGTTTGCCGGCCCCCGAGCTTTTTCCCATCGCGCAGGTGCAGGCAGCCACGAACACCATCTTGAACCGACACGGCGCGCAAGCGCTGCAATACGGCGAAACCGAGGGCTTGGCGGAACTGCGCGACTGGATCGCCCGCCAATCCTCGCGTCCGGGCTTGCCCCTCACCCGCTCGAACGTCGGGATTGTCAGCGGCGCTCAACAAGCGCTGGATTTGATTGGCCGGGTTCTGCTGAACGAAGGGGACAAAGTCATCGTCGAGAACCCAACCTACATCGCCCTGCTCTCCGCTTGGCGTCCGCTCGGCATCGAATTCCTCCCTGCCCCGTGCGATGCCCGGGGCATTTGCGTGGAGGACCTGGAGCCGCTGTTGCGGCAACGCCCGAAGCTGCTTTATACCGTGCCGAACTTCCAAAATCCCCAAGGCACAACCTTAAGCGCCGAGCGGCGCGCCCGGCTGGTCGAAATGCTCAGACAACACGACGTCGGTTTGGTGGAGGATGATCCCTACCATGAATTGCGCTACCAAGGCGATTCCCTCCCCTCACTTCTGGAATTGGATGCGCGCCTTGCCTCACCCGGCGGCCCGGAAAACAACGTCATCTACGTTGGCACCTTCTCGAAGGTGCTCGCCCCCGGGTTGCGCGTCGGCTGGGTGGTCGCGCCGGAGGAGGTGGTGGACAAACTGGTCCAAGCCAAACAGGCGTCCGATCTGCACACCAGCACCTTATCTCAACACATTATTTATGAACTGGTGCGCAACCATCTGCTCGAGGAACAGATTCCTCTACTGCGCCACGCTTACCGCGAACGGCGCGATGCCATGTTGTCCGCCTTGGAGAAACATTTCCCACGAGGAACCACTTGGACCAAACCGGACGGTGGCATGTTCCTGATGGTGACATTGCCAACCGAAATCAACGCGACCGATTTGCTTCAACGGGCTCTTCAGCAAAAGGTGGCATTCGTGCCCGGCGAAGCGTTTCACCTCCATGGCCAGGGCCAAAACACGCTCCGACTGAACTTCTCCAACGCCGCACCGGACAAAATTGAAGCAGGCATCCGCCGCCTCGGCAGCTTGCTGGACAAGCCCGTCTGAACCGGGCAGCCCTCGTGATCAGGCCGGGTCGCTATTTTCCGTTGGTCAGTCAGGTATTGCTAAGGTAGCTTTCCCGCACGCGCTTGGCTGTGCACACAAGGCCGGGGTGAGGGTGAGCATTAATCACACTTACTCCTGAGGCGGTTGAAAAGTGCTAAGAAAAACGGAAATCAATTGAACAGAATCGAAGAATCCATCATCCCCGGCTTCAGGTTTGTCCCGCGCACGGGCGTCATTTATGTAATGCACGAGGCGACGCAGCACGGCTTCAGTTATGACGACCCGCGCTGGGCCAACCTCGGCCAGGGATCGCCGGAAACCGGCCCCATTCCCGGCGCCCCGGCCCGCGTTGAAAGCCTGATCATCCCGGCCAACACCCAGCAATATGGTCCCGTGGCCGGCAACGGGGACCTGCGCCAGGCCGTCGCCGATTTTTACAACACCACCTTCCGTAAAGGTAAAAAATCGCAATACACCCGGGACAACGTGAGCATCGCCAGCGGCGGACGGCTGGCCCTGACCCGGCTCGCCAGCGCGCTGGGCAACGTTAACATGGGCCATTTCATCCCGGACTACACCGCCTATGAAGAATTGCTGAGCGTCTTCAAGGCGTTCACCGCCATCCCGATTCTGCTCGACGCCGAGGCGGGTTACAAAATTCCCCTCGCCGCCTTGAAGAAGGAAATTCTTGGGCGCGGCTTGAGCGCGTTGCTGGTCAGCAATCCCTGCAACCCGACCGGGCAGTTGATCGAGGAAAATGAACTGCGCGATTGGTGCGTGCTCGCGCGCGAGTGCCAATGTTCCTTCATCATCGATGAGTTTTACTCGCACTACATCTATAATAACTCCTCGACGCAGGGCGCATGCAAAATGATCTCCGCCGC
>JAQGOT010000212.1 GCA_028293465.1 Pedosphaera sp.
TAGCTGACGTAATGTTCATGATTAATAGTACCAGCCTAACTATGAAGCGAATCCCTGATTTCCGACACTTAAATCTTTCGCGGATTTACCCCGGCCGCGTGGCTGGGGCAGGGGATGCCAAGCTGATTCCTCATTTCACCCCCGCCTTGGTGGCGGCTTCTGGATCGATCTTAAGAAGATTTGTCGGCACATGGCCCCTCAGGTCCTGGTTCGGGTTTTGGAGCAACTGAAGCATTATGGGCGTTGCAGTCCGGGCATCTGCACCGTAGGCTCCCAGAGCCTCCGCTGCCTCGTTTTGGACATCCAATGAAGGGTCGTTCAGGTACTTTATCAATAGGGGGATTACCAGTTCGGGCCTGGCATGTATGTGACCGATGGCGTTAAGAGAAAACAGTCTCAGCCCAGTTTCCGGGGAACTTTCCGCTTTTCGTAATAACGAAGGAATTGCGTTGCTTGCCGCCGGGCCGATGCCAGCCAATGCCATCGCGGTGTAACGCCCGGATGATGACGAAGGGGGGTTCTCGAAGAGGTCAATCAACCCGGGCGCCGCACTCCTCCCGTCGGCGCCCAAGGCTGCGAAAGCGGATGCCGCCAGCCAGTTTTTTTTCCAAGGGTTCACGTGATGGATTTTGACCAAATTTTGTTTGTAAGCCAGATCGAAGAACTTGCGTTGCAACGGAGAATCGCTGGCGCGAAGCATATTCATCAAGGCGGGTATGGCATTGGTTCCCATGTGTCGAATGGCCGTTTCAGCTTGCTTGTGCAACTCGCTGTCGGGATGCGCCCAGTGGTTGGTGGCGTATTGCTCGCACCAAGCGCTCAATGCCTTTTCCCGATAAACCGGCTCCCGTGGCCGCAACACCTGCCAGGCCAGCCCGCCACAAATGGCGACCAACACCATGACAAAGATGATGCGGTACGGTTTCATTTTCACTCAACACCGGCTTTTGCGCCGAGTTCCGGGTCGATCTGTTTGAGGGCGTTGGTGGCAGCGACTCGCACCATCTCGTTGGTATCGTTCATTGCCTGCCGCAGTGCGGGAACCGCACGGCGCGCCTGGCCTCCGAACTGGCCCAGCATATCGGCTGCAGCGCTACGCACGCAGAAGTCCTGATCCGGGAGCAGTTCAATCAACGCCGGCACGAACAGTTCGGGTTTCTTGGCAATTTTGGCCAGGACGCGCTCGGCTGAACCACGGTTGACCCGGCCATCGGGGGCGCTGAAGTAATCGCTCAGCAGAGCAATGACTCCAGCCTCGGCCGCGCCGGTTGGGTCAAGTCGGTAGAGCGAATACGCGGCGCCGCGCCTCACATCCGAATCGAGATCCTGTAAGGCTTGCAGCAGCACCGGAACAACGACATTAGTCCGGTCAGTAAAGTATTGCAGGCCGATGGTCGCATTATTTCGAACGCTCGGATTCGAAACGTGGATGGTCGCGAGCGACCCCGGCAGGATTTGGTCCCGTTCTTCTCCCATGCCGGGTAGAAAGTGGTTGAGCGCGGCCGTCGCATTCATGCGCACACTGGCATTGGTGTCTCGAAGCGTCCGCAGGAGTGCAGGGATGGCAATTGTGGCGGACGCTCGGTTGGTGTTTACCTCGCCCAGGAGCAGCGCCGCACGCATGCGTACTCGTGACCAATCTGTGGGCTTGGTCAACCGAGCCTTGAAAGTGGCGGGCAGCTTGGGCCAGACTGCAGAGTAAATGTTCCAGACAGGCCCTTTGCCCTCGCCCAAAGCTTTGACCAAGATCACCACGCCATCCGGTCCGAGTTCCTGCCACTGTTGGACATCTGTTTGCGAGAAGAAGCCGTTCATGCTCAACGTGCTGATCCAGTAGCTCTCCGGGCGTCCATTAACCACCCGGTCCCGCAGGGCCAGAAGCACCCAAGCGAGCAGGCTGATCGCGACCAGCGCCAACACGGCAAAAGTGATGCGGGACCGTTTCCTCATGGCGGCAGTATGGCGGGTTGGCAGCGGAAAACGAGGAAACTTTTCGCTCCGGGGCGCTACAGTTGCGCTCGCACCAGCAGGCCTTGTGTCGCACTCCGTAAGCGGGTCATTGCTATGGACCTGTTTGCTGTCGGTGACCAGGATGGCCATGAGCAGATAGGCATCGACCCCGGCGGTATGCCCACTCCCTTTTCGAAACCTGAAGAAATTTCGCCCGGCGCTCGCCCGTTTGCCTCAGGCTACAACCCGCTCAAAATGAGAACCGATTTCCGAACCGCTGGTTTCTCCCAGCAAACAGAAGTGGCACGCGAGGCGCGTGCCACAATGGGCGGGGTGCCCTTGCTCCCCATTCAACTGCATCGGTCCGGTTAAGGGAGTGGTCGCCTAATTATAGGAAATCACCACGTTGCCACCAGAGGCAGTGATTTTTGTGATGGTGTGTGCCGTGTCCGACAAAATGCGATAGAACTGCCTGCTGCCTGACTGAGGAACTGTGATGGTTTTGGTCGCGAGGGCGATGGATTGCCCGACAGCATCCGTGTACGGCCCGGTGACCACCGCGGCTGATCGCAATCGCAATACGGCGGCTGCGGCAGTTGGCGTCGTGGCGGTATTGGCTTCCAGAGTAACCGCAGTCTGTGCAAGCAGTCGGCCGTTGATGGATGCGCCCGTCAGCAGGTGGATCGCTTTCTGGGTCAGGATGGTTCCCTCAAAGTGTGAGGTTGTTCCCAGGTCCACACCCACACCGCCGGCGACCTGCCAAAATACGTTCTTGGCCTGTGCGCCACCGCTCAGGATCACACTTTTGGCGCCAGCCATGGTAAGATTTCCCGCGATCTGAAAGATCCAGACTTCATTGGGGCCACCCGAGAGAGTGACATCTGTGGGTATGGTAACGCCGGTACCCCATTTGTAGAGGCCGGGGGCGAGGGTCATCCCGCCAATATTTCCGGCGCCCAGTTCCGTAAAATCGGGCAATGTTCGCCCGGCCGCATCGGTGTATGCGGTTTGCATGTCGCCTACCGCCGTGGTGAGGTTGACCGGTGTCGGAGCGCTATAGTCGGCGGCGTACACTTTTCCGGTCACTTGCGGCGAGGTCGAAAATCGAGTCGTGCTATCCAGTGTTAATGAAAATCCCGTTATGGCAGTCGAATCAATCGGGCTCACTGCAATATCCCCCGTCACCACGGAAGACGGAACGGTGCTGATTCCTGATTTGGCGAGGATTACGTAATTGCCGGCGGTTCCGAGGTAGAGCGGTGCTTGAGCGGCGGTGGCGGCGGGGTGTGGAAGGACTGCGGCGAGCGCTAACACGGCGATGAACCGTGCCCGGTTTGGAGCGTTGGCGGTGTGCCAAATCCCCACGCAGGCTTCTCTGGCATTAATAAGCGCCCCGAGCATAACCCACTTGGCGACATCCACAATCGCGGGCACGATGGCCCCCGGCCTGTGGATCGCGCCAACAATCACATTTTTTACCATCCCAATACTTCCTAAGTGTTTCGTAGTCATAAGGTTCTTTTCAATTTTTGTTATTCGATTTAACCCCTGAGGCTACGTTATTGGCTGGGCATAGCAACCGGTATTAAAGGGTTGCCCTTGTTGGTGACACTTATTGATGATTGCTTTGGCGTCAATAAAGGCGATTGAGAAACGGGTCCAGGTGCCGTAAGCAGGCCTGGCGTTGGGTGATCTTTCGGCTGTGAAGGCGGCCGTTGCTAATCGCGTTGTTTATCCGCTACCGCCACACGCTTCCGTTGCTGATAAACAACTTGGGAGTGTGAATGCCACTGAACGACCAAACGAGTCTCGTAATTGGACGGGGCTGCTGACACGTCTGGACAAGTAGGCGGGCTGCCAATCGAAATTCAAACTTACGGCTCCCAACGCAGCGCGGTGAGACCGGAAGCCGGGATGGAAACAAAAGAGCCATCCACCAGCACGAAATGGTAGTTTTTGTCCCGGGTGACGCCGTTTTGGTTGCGCGCGGGAGCGGGATGGCCGCGGGAAACCACTTCCGGTTCGCCGCCCGTGCCGTTCCAACCGGCATCGCTTTCGAAGAGGAGGACGGTGGCCGGGTTCACCTCGCTTAACCTCCGCCCATCAAGTTGCTGGTTGAAGGCGTAGGCGCAGGTTTGATCCTGGTCGGCAGGACATGCGAAACTGGTTGCGGAACTGACGCTGTTGGAAATCGCATCCGACCACGTGGCCGCTGGTGGTAATTGATCGCCATGATTCGCGGTATAAAGCCGGACGGCGTTGGCCAACTGCTTCATATTATTCTCGCATTGGTTCGCTTGGGCTTGCTGCCGCGCCCGCACAAAGTTCGGAATGGCAATGGCCGCGAGCACGCCAATAATGAAAATTCCACCGAACACCACAGCCAGCACGATGCCGACGATGGCCATGGGGTTGCTCGATTTGACAGGTCGACCCTGCAACGCCGGTGGTGGTCGATTGGGAGCCGCTTTGGCCAGCGCGGCGGCGAACTCCGGGATCTGGGAAAGTTGCTGCCAGTTCTTGCCGCCTTCAGGTTGGGCGAGCGTCTGCGGGACGCAGCGGTTCACGGCGATCCATTGACGAACCTGGTCCGCTGAAACCGGGCCATACTCCTTGCCATCGCTGCCGATGATCTTGTACATGGCCGCAGCTTGCCGGAGGAAATGCTGATGCGCAAGCGTCCAAGAGCGCGGGAAGCGAGCTGCGAAACACGTCCAAGCCGCAACTCTTTCAGCGGAGCGCGAACGATTGCGACACCGCCCGGACCCACGCTAAAAAGGGAACGGATGATCGCAGCGCTCCTTCAGCCACCTTCCCCGAGCCCCGCATTTTGGTATGAAATGCGTGCGATGGCGGCCCAATCGGATTCGCCTAATCCTTGGGCCAAGGCGGCCACAAACCGGTCGTGCACCAGGCTGGCCAGCGGCATTGGGACCGCGCACTCTTCCGCGTCAGCCAGCAGCATGCGGTTGTCCTTGAATCCAAGCGGCAGTTTGAACCCCGCCGGTTCGAACTTGTCCGCGGCGATCATGCCTCCGTAATTCCGATAGATTGGCGCGGAAAAGAGTGATCCCGTGAGGAATTCCAGAAACGCATGCTGGTCGAGCCCGTGTTTCCGGACCAGCGCCATGGCTTCCGCCAGCCCTTCGATGGTGGCGGTGATCAGGAAATTCCCGGCCAGCTTGATGACGTTGGCCGCCGGGGGCTCCGCGCCGGCCACAAACGTCTTCTGCCCAAGCGCGTCGAAGAGCGGCTGGCAAAATCTGAGCTGTTCCGGCGCGCCCGCGGCGACAACGAACAGTTTCGCGGCGGCGGCGGCATCCGGCCGGCCGAAGACGGCGGCGGCGACATAGTGCTGGCGCCTTTCGCGATGAGCCGCGGTCAGGCGGCGCGACAGGGCCACGCTGATCGTGCTCATGGAAACATGAATGGCACCGGCACGGAGGGCCTCAACGGCGTTACCCGGCGCAAAAATGACGGCCTCGACGGCGGCGTCGTCCGCCAGCATGGTGATGAGCGCTTCGGCGTTGGCCGCCGCTTCCGCCGGGGTCGCCGCGATTTTTGCACCCTCGGATTGCAGCGCCTCGGCACGGCTCCGCGTCCGGTTATAAACCGTGAGCGTGTGGCCCGCTTTGATCAAATTGCGGGCCATGCCAGACCCCATGTTGCCCAAACCAATAAATCCCACATTCATTTCGTCTCTCCTTTCCCGAGGTGCGATTAAAACCGCCGATCACAGGGCGGGGACGTTCGCGCTAACGGATTTGTCCGACAGCTTTAATCGCACCCCCCTTTTCAGTTGGCCGTTTCCGGCGCCCCCGCAACGCATGCGAGAACGTGTACGCACGCTCTTCCGGATTGACCTCGCCGTCAACCGGGCAAAATCCCACCCCTGACAAACCTTGGCAAAACTTCACGGAATCCATGTTTGGCACGTCCCTGCGGCTAAACGGTTCTGGACAAAAGAGAAAGCCCGAAATATCCTCAAACTCATGGGAAGATTAGCCCCGCACCGCGCGATCGAATAATACTGTTAGGCGATAAGTATGAGAGCATATATGAAAACCACCGTAATTAGCACGTCCTTCAGTTGGATAGTTCTTACCATGCTAGCATTTCCTATCGTGGCGCAAGCGCAGCTTCTCTACACGACGATCAACAACACAATCCAAATTACCGGTTACACCGGCGGAGATGGCGGCCATGTGAACATCCCCGCGACCATCAATGGCCTCCCGGTTACCAGCATTGGAGACTCGGCGTTCCGTTTTTCGAATGTCAGTGTTGTCACGATCCCCGGGAGCGTCACCAGCATCGGGATTCAAAGCTTTGCGAACTGCGCATCCCTCTATGTTGTCAGAATGACCAACGGCGTCATCAGTATTGGAGACTATGCATTCTGGTTTTGCACCGGCCTCCCCAGTATCACAGTGCCCGCCAGCGTCACCAGCATCGGTTTTCAGGCGTTCGGCGGGTGCAAATCCTTATCCGGGCTCACGGTAGATTCACTCAATTCTTACTATAGTGTTGTGCAGGGAGTTTTGTTCGACAAGAGCCAGTCAACCCTCATTCAATACCTCGGTGGCACGAGCGGAACCAACTACGCTATTCCTGTTGGTGTCAGCAGCATCGGAAAGTATGCATTTCAGGATGCCCGTCTCCTGGTCACCGTCATTGTTCCTCAAAGCGTCACCAGTATTGGCGGCGGCGCCTTTTTCGGTGCTGCCCCAAACCTGACATCCGTTTATTGTCTGGGTAACGCGCCTGGTGTTGGTCTGTATGCGTTCAGAGGTCTCGCCGCTACGGCCTATTACTTGCCAGGCACCGAGGGCTGGGTCACGACATTGGGAGAACTTCCAACAAGGCTCTGGAACCCGCAGGTGCTGACAACCAACGCCAGCTTCGGTGTGCAAGACAATCAATTCGGTTTCACAATCACTGGGACGGCTAACATTCCCGTCGTGGTGGAAGCCTGTTCGAATCTGATCAGTCCTACATGGATTTCACTGCAGCGTTGTTCCGTCACCAATGGTTCGATTTATTTCAGTGACCCGGCATGGACGATTAATCCCCGACGTTTCTACCGCATCCGCTCACCTTGACAATGCTACCGACCATAGTTGGCAGGAGTTTGCATGTGCCGTCGAAATTTAGACCGACAAGTGATGAGAGCTAGAAGCGATGCCTAACCCAGATGCAGCGAACCCCGCGATAGCGTCTCAGTTGCAATCCGAGTGTCACTGGCGCGGGGTCGCTGATCTGGAACGCTAGGCCACTTCGTGTGAAACGGTCGCGACCACCAGAGCTCGATACGATTCTGAGCATGTTGCCGAGAGAGTGGACGCTGAGCTCGGTAGAGTTTTGGGCGATGGGTTGGATTGCTGAGTTTGAGGTCCGGACCAGAAGGTTTCAGTTGGTTTCAGACCGAGGATACATTGATGTTTATGAGATTATTCACGGACAGCAGAGGCAGGTTTCGCCACCAGGGGAGCAGCGCATATCAATCACTCCGGAGCAGGTATATGCATCACTCACAAAGGACGTGGTCTAACCCCGATTAAGCCCGCGGGGTCAATAGGTAAAAAGAATACCGTCCGGAAAAGTTTTTTCCTTTCCGTTCAGCGTCCGCAGGACGGGAACTCCGGCTTGATTTCAATTGGCGGCTCGGACTTAAGGGCGTCCGGCTAAACACCTATTCGGACTCCACCGAACCGGCCAGAGCACTTCCCCTTGCTTCCCTGTGCCTCGACCGGTTTTCCAGCCGCGTGATCGAACGCCACGCGACGGTCCAGAAACACTCAGCAGTAAACCCAAGGACGATCCATTCAAGTTAGATGACGGCTGCCCGATATTCATCGCTGAACTCGCGGCTCCAGTTTTTTGCGGACGTGCCTTTGGGGCGGATGCTGCAAATCATTTTCATTCTGCGCTTATGGCTGGGCAGGTAAAACGTGGGAATGAACCGCTCCCGCGGTGCGGTCTTTCCGGAATCCAGGTTTTGCGCGTCCTTGGAGCTCAATGGTTCTGGACAAAGGAGAAAGCCCGAAATACCCTCAAACTCATGGGAAAATCAGCCCCGCACAACGCGGTCGAATGATACTGTTAGGCGACTTCGAACACTTGTCGTGAATAGCTACATTATCATCTCGATGCCGACGAAGACATCAAAGGATGGTCAGCTTGGCTGGGTCGTTACTTTGGCTGCCGGATTTCTTCGGCGAGTTTTGCCGGCAGCGAATCCAGATTTTGATCACCTTTACGACCGAGTCGTCATTTGGCATGTCGAGCTTAATTGCGATGGTTCGCCAGAGCGCGAGGTTGGGCTTGATGCTACCGGACGAGTTCTTACTATTGCACCGTGGCGTGAGAATCTTGGCGTGATTTTGGATAGCGATGGGATTTTTGACCCGTCCAAGTATGAGCATGTTTCCGCTGAGCAGTTTCAGCGTGAGTGGGAGAGTTTTGATGCACCAAAGTTCGCCTAAGTCGCCGGATCCAACCGCCATTGGCGTCCCGCGGTTGCGGGATTCCGCTGTCGCGGTTCACATCACGAGTCGGCGGTATCTCAGTTGGCACGTTCTGCCGCCGCCACTTCCGCCTTGGCCTCCGCCAGATCGTGCGCGAACGCCGGGTTGGCCATCAATTGCCGCACGATCGCCTGGCCTAACACGCGTCCCGCCCGCACGTCGGTTAAAAAATGTTTACCGATGAGCACCCGGTCCCAGCCGATGTCGCGGCTGATCGACAGAATCGCCTCCCGCTTTTCCGGGAATAACTCCGCGATGATGAGTCCATAGACCGTGCCGCAGGTGGAATGTCCGCTGGGATAACTGTAGCTCGGTTCCGGCTTGCCGAGGGTGAGCGTTTCATCGACTTGATAGGGGCGTTTCCGCTTCCAATGGTCCTTGGTCGGATTGATGATTCGGCCAAGTTCCGACCGGACGTTCGTCAGCAGCGCCTCAGTCTTGGGGAGTTTGGCCGGCAGGAAGGTCGGCCCGGTGGCCGGAGCGAACAGGAAGAAGGAAAGGTTGGCACTGTGCATGGCCCGGGCTTCCTCGGCGGGGGTCCGGGCTTTAAAAACGGCTCGGGCCTGTTCGAGATCCGCGGCTTCTTCGCCCGATCCCGGGGCCGGCGGCGCGGCCAGCAAGGCAATGCCGTCAACCTGATTGGTGGCCAGATACGGCTCGTGCGCACGCAACGGGCTGGCGAGGCAGAGAAGCAAAATCAGGGCCGACATGAGCCGGCCAACGCCGCGCGCCGGGGACAAAATCTGCAAGCTGGATTCCGATTTCATAAGTTGGAACACCTCACCGCTTCCAATAATCGGTGTCAACGTCAAATTGCGACCAGCTCAGTCCGCCAGGTGGAAAAAAGCTTCCTTCGGCAACGTTGTCCTCGCGAACCCGGGGCCGGACCAATCGACGGTCAGCGAAATCAGCTCCGTGCACTTGTAGGTCTTGAGCGTATAACCATGAAACCCTTTGCGCAGCGCAATCGTGGCTTGTTGCGGCAACGCGGCATCCTTCCGGCAATCGCTCTCGAACTGTTCCTCGCCATCGATCAGCAATTGCCCGCCATCCTTCGCCGCCACATAGAACGTGTACTCGCCGTCGTCCGGAATTTGGATCAGGCCGGAAAACGTGGTCGCCACCCAATTGCTGCGCTGGCACACCGCGGTCGTGGGACGATCCACGATGCCGTTCGTGAGCGCGTGATCCCGGGCAAAATCATACACCGACCGATAGATGCCTTCGTAGTAGGCGTATTTGAGACCGGGAAGCGGTGTGCCGGCGGGCGTGACTGCTTCGGACCGCACCAACGTGCGCGTCGTCACGATACTGGGCACCGCCCCGGGCGTGTACGTGCGCATCTTCACCGTGGTGGTTTCCTTGACGTCGAACGCCGTTGCGAACTGCTTCGAGTTGCGATCGGGCAGGGAACCATCGAGGGTGTAATGCACCTCGGCCTTGGGATAGTCACACTTCATCTCCACGCGGCAGGTTTCCGTGAATTTGTCGGAAGACCGCGTCAGATACGGCACCGCTGAGACATGCGTTTCCTTCGCAAAATCGGCGGGATCCCGCACGCCCCAGGATTTCTGCGGTTGGTTGCCCATCGTGAATGCCAGTTCGCCGCCCGCCAGGATGGCGGCATGGTCGAGAGTGTATCCACCGGATGGTTTCCCGTTGAGCCGGGCGCTTTGGATGTAGATGTTCTCGGGCCCGTTATCGCGGGCCTTGATCGTGAAGGTTTTCCCGTTGTTCAGCTTGAGCACCGCCTTGTCGAAAAGCGGACTGCCGATGACATAACTCGGTTGGCCGGGACAAACGGGGTAGAAACCCAGCGCGCTCATCACGTACCAGGCGGACATCTGCCCGCAATCTTCATTGCCGAAAAGCCCGGCCGGTTTGTCGTCATACTGCTCCTTCAAAATGCGGCGCACCATCGCCTGCGCTTTCCACGGTTCGCCCGCGAAGCAATAGAAGTAAGCCATGTGATGGCTCGGTTCATTGCCGTGCGCGTACTGGCCGATGAGACCGGAGATGTCGTTTTCCTCACCAAGATCCAGGGTCATGGGGGTGGTAAACAAGGTGTCGAGATATTTGGCGAGACCCGCCTTGCCGCCCATTAATTGGGTCAGCCCGGGCACGTCCTGCGGCACGAACAGGCTGTAGTGGTAGGCGTTGCCTTCCGTGTAATTCAACCCGGAGGATTGCGGATCGAACGGCGTGGACCAGGCATGAGCGTCATCCTTGCCGCGCATGAAACCGACGGAGGAATCAAACAGGTTCCGGTAAAATTGCGAACGCGCCGTGAAATATTCGACCTCATCGGCTTTGCCCAAACCGGCGGCCACCTGTGCGATGCACCAATCGTCGTAGGCATATTCCAGCGTCTTGGAGACCGCCTGGCTGCCTTTGTTCGCCGGCACGTAACCGAGCGTGCGATAATCCTTCAACCCGCGCTTGTCCAGCATCGCGGTCCGCTTCATCTCGGTGAAAGCCTCCTCGGCGTTGAAGTTCGTGATGCCCTTGGCATAGGCGTCGGCAATCACCGAGACGCCGTGGTAACCGATCATGCAACGCGTGTCATTGGCAGCCAGTTCCCACATCGGGATTTCGCCGAACAGCTTGCTCATGTTCACCAGCGTCTTCACGAAATCCGCGTCCCGCTCCGGTTCCAAAATTGTGAGCAGG
>JAQGOT010000231.1 GCA_028293465.1 Pedosphaera sp.
TCCAGAATTCGCCACGGAGTTTCACCGCCCGGGATGGCGTTGCCGATTAACTTGTGGGCGGCCGCCAGGAGCGCGCTCGCCAAAACGGACGCCACGAGCAACGCGCCGATTACAAGCAATGAAAGGAAGGAGAGCAGGCGGTTCATGATCAGCCCCCGCCAGCCGATATCGGGCCTTTGTTCAACACCCCAGACGGTATTCAGCGCGCTTTGCAACTCCAGGAAGAATCCGGTGGCGGTGAGAATCAAGGCGATGATGGCGATGCCCGTGGCGAGGAGGCCGCGGCCGTGGATTTGCGGGTTCGACATGATGGTTTGCAGGAACCGGCCGCCGTTTTCCCCGAGCACGCTGGTCAACTGCTGCGACATTTCGGAGCTGGCGGTTCGTGGGTCGTAAAAGAGGCTGTTGATGAAAAGGAAGATGACCAAAATCGGAGGCAAGGCCAGGACGGCGTAGTACGCCAGCGCTGCCCCGAGGCGCTGGGCTTTGTCCTTCTTCCAATGGCTGGCGGAGGCTTTCAGGAGTCCCCAGCCGGTGCTTACGCTCGAATTCATAATTCAAGTTTTACCAGCCGGCAGGGAACGAAAAGGGTGGGGGTTTGCCCCAGAGGACGGCACAGGCACAGGTCGTCGGGGATGGGGAGGCGCGGTCCGTCGCGGATTTGGGAAGAGTTTTGGTTGACAAGAATGGGAACAGAAACAATCTTGGCGGCGGTCTCAAGCTCCGCTCGCAAGGGCAGAGTAATCTCACGAGGCCGCGGGGGGCCGGGAGGCCCCCCTCCTTTTTTGGTGGACGAGGTGGTTGACCAACGGAGTAACGAAGTAACCAAGAGGGAGGGGCAGCCGAGTGCCTGTTGCGGGAGGATGGTCGGGCGTGGCGAGCTTTGCGGTCGGGGCGGTGCCTGGCGGCTGCGGGCTTGGCCCCAGCGGTCCGGGGCAGAGACGGGGCCGCAGGTTGCGGCTTGGTTCCGGGCAAATCGCGGTGGCTAAAGGATAATCGATGAGAGATTATGAAATTTGGATTTGGAGGTCTTGAACGGAGGAGGGAGTCGGGGCGATCACGGAGAGGGGAAATGATCTTGGCGGGGCGGCTGAGGTTGTCGGCCCGCCCAAAATGGTTGGGCGGGCCGACTGGACGTGGTTACGTCGGACTCACACTTTACCGTAGAGGTCTTCGACGACCCGGCGGAAGTTGTTTTCGGCGACGCGGATGATGGCGAGCTCGCGCTGGGCGTTTTCTTCGGAGTCGCTGGCGTGCGCGGCGTTGACCATGATGGTCTGGCCAAACTCGCGGCGGATGGAGCCGGGCGGGGCCTTGGAAGGATCGGTGGGCCCGAGGACGTCGCGGATTTTGCGGACGGCTTCGACGCCTTCATAGACCAAGGCGATGCATTTTTCCGTGCCGGGCTGCTTCCATTGGCCGGGATCGGTTTCGGAAGGCGCGCGGCCGGACATGAACTTGACGATGTTTTCGAATTGGTTGTCACCAAAGATGGGGCCGAGGATTTCGCCCAATTGTTTTTCTTCCGCCGGCGGGATTTTGAGGCCCAGGTCCTTCTCGATGGCGGCCTTGGCCTTGGCAGCCACGACGTCCTTGAGCTTGGAGCGGAGGACATCCTTGACCGGACCGTAAAAGTCGATGGCTTCGGCCACGCTCATCTGGTGGACTTTGATGCCCACGATGTAGAGGCCGGTGCGGGAAAAGAAATCGATGACGTTGCCAGGTCGACCGGTGGGGAAGCGGAAGTTATCCGGCTTGATCAGGACGAGGGTGCGCTGGGGTTTCTCGCCGGGTTGATAGTTGATGGTGTTCTCGACGATGCCGCCGTCGGTGTCGGAGAAATGAGCCCAGAGCTTGGACTTGGTTTCAGCCTCTTCCTTGTTGGGGGCAGCCAGGACGGCGGGCTCGAAATACTTGACCTGGTCATTTTCATCAATGATCAGATCGCCATAGGTGTCGCGGATGGTTTCACCGCCGCGACGTTCGGCACTGATATTGCCGATGACGGAGCGGGTTTTGCGCACGGCATCCTCGCCCTTGAAGATGAGCATCATCAACCGGCGACGGCGGCCGGTTTTGGGATCGGGTGCGAGGTTCTGCAGGATATATTGATAGATGAGTTCCTGGATACGGCGATCTTGGGGGTCGTTGGCCGAGACAATGGCTTCGGAGTATTTTTGCACCAACTCGGCACTCGGGGCGAACATCCGGGCACCGACCAGCTCAAGGCCGGTGCGGGTGATCAAGCGGCTGAGAATCCCGCCCGTGCGCGACTTGTGCAGCGAGTAGGGGGTAATGATGACGTAGGCGATTTCTTGAGGCATAGAGGCGGTCAATTGGTCGAGGTCGGCTTGGCTGGCGCGGGAGCGGCCGGGGTTGGTGGAACGGCTTTGCCGCCCAGAATTTTAAACATGACAGTGCCGCAGGTGGGGCATTTGCCCTTGATGGCCTTGCGGCCGTTCTTCATCACTTCTTCCACCGCGTCGATGATTTCCTTTTTGGCTTTGCACTTAACGCAATATCCTTCAGGCATAAAAAAAATGCTGATTAAGACGCATCATGCGCCTAAGCAGTTAATACCAATAGCTTACGGTTCGGGTATGACCAGCGTCAACTGGGAAAGGAATGCGCGATTCGAGGGCTCTAAAGAATGGTGTAAGTGTCTAGTATTAAGTTATATGCGATGTTTTTAGGCGGTTCGGTCGGGTTGGATCAAACGGCCGGTTGGGGCGAAGGGGTGGCGGCGGTTGCCATATCCCGGAGAGCCGTTTTGAGCACTTTGCCGGTGGCATTTCGCGGGAGGGCAGGGAGGAAAACGATACGACGAGGGGCCTTGTAGTCGGCCAATTTGGAACGAATAAAATGGAGCAACGCTTTTTCATCGAGGGTGATGCCTTCGTTGGCCGAAACGAAGGCCATGGGTTGCTCGCCTTTGCGTGGATCGGGCACCCCAATGACCGCCGCTTCCCGGACGCCGGGGAATTGGTAAATGATTTCCTCCACTTCCCGCGGATAAACATTAATGCCGTTGACGAGGAGCATGTCCTTCTTTCGGTCGGTGATGAAGATATAACCATCGGCGTCTTTGTAAGCGATGTCGCCGGTCAGAAGCCAGCCGTGGCGCATGACCTTGGCCGTTTCCTCGGGCTGGTTCCAATAACCGAGCATGACGTTGCCGCCGCGCACACAGAGTTCGCCCACCTCGCCCGCCGGCAGAAAATCGCCGGCGTCGTTTTGGATGGAGACCTCGACATGAGGGATGGGGAGGCCGATGGAGCCGGGCTTGCGGATGCCCCGGAGCGGGTTCTTGGTCACAACCGGACTGGCCTCGCTCAAGCCGTAGCCCTCGATGAGGGGGAAGGGAAATTTTTTAGCGAACTCCTGAAGCGTCTGGACGGGCAGGGGAGCGGCGCCGCTGATACACATCCGCACGGGCAAGGGCACCGGCATGGGGGCATTCACCATGCTGCGAAAGAACTGGGGGATGGCCGGGAGAATGGTGGCCTGGCGATGACTCAATTCCTGGAAAATATTGCGCGGGGGACTCAACGAGCGGATGAGCACAATGGAGCCGCCGACCAGCAGGGGCAACAGGACACCGACGCAGAGCATGAAACTATGGAACATGGGGAGGAGCACGGCCATGCGATCTTCCGCCACAGTTTCCAAGATCAACCGGCAGCTTTCCACGTTGTGGAGCAGGTTGCCGTGCGAGAGCATGGCTCCCTTGGGGCGGCCGGTGGTGCCGGAAGTGTAGATAATGACGGCCAGATCGCTTTCCTGCCGGTCGGGTGGGTTGACGGGCGGGGCGTCGAAGGCGTCGGTGTCAAACTGCTCGACCTGGAGGCAGCGGAGTTGTGGTCGGGCCGCCAGGAGTTCCGGCAAACCCTCCGCCATGGTGGTATCGGTGATGAGCACATCGGCGCCGGAATCACGGAGAATATAATTAACTTCGTTGGGCTTCAGAAAATTATTGATCGGCACGACGACGGCGCCCGCCTGGAGGATGCCGAACAGGGCGGGGATGAACTCGGGACAATTTTTCAGCCACAGGGCCACGCGATC
>JAQGOT010000239.1 GCA_028293465.1 Pedosphaera sp.
CGCAGGTGCCCCTGACCAACCAGGTTCCCATCGCCCTCCGTCGCGGACAAAGGCAGCACGAACTGGAGTCCAGTCATTCCGAGGAACGCGACATCATCAATGTTCCAACCGGAGTAAGAGAACGCACCCGCCGCGGTCTGGTATCCCCAACGGACATACGCCGCAGGTTGATTGTCCACCACGCTTGAAACATCATACTGGTAGCGGGTCCAAGCCGCGTCCTTTGTCTCAACACCGGCATTCGCGAACAGGGTGGTCCAATTCGTGCCGTCGTTCGAAACCTCAACCTCGGCGGCGGCAAAGGGTCGATAATCGGAATTCAACCAGCGCTGGAATTGCAGCACCACACTGGTGGCATTGCTGAAATTTAAGGGACCCAGCGTCAAATAATAAGGCCCGCCGGCTGCGGTGGAATAATCCCCATCAAGGTTGACCCCAAAAACGTTGCTGCCGTTGGCCCCGCCCGTGGGGTCCGGGTTGCCGTGCGTCGCGCCGCCCTGTCCGGTTGGCTGGCCGAAGGCCCATTGGCCCTGGCGCGACCAACCCGGATCGCTGTCGAAGGAGAAATAGAAAATACGTGGTGGCGAAATATTCAAGGTGAGGGCGCGGGATTGCGCCTTGCCACTGTTCAGGTTGCTGAAAGTGACGGTTCCCGCATAATTTCCGATTGCGAGGTTGCCTGCGGAGGCATTGATCGAAACCACGATGTTGGTTGTTTCGCCAGCCGCCAAGGTGCCGTTGGCATTGGAAAAATCGATCCAGGCATCGGTGGTGGTCGCATTCCAATTTAGAATATTGGTGTCCGTGTTGCAGAGCTTGTAGGTTTTTGAGCTGGGGGTGAACGGGCCGCCGATGGTGCCGTTGACATTGAGGTCGCTTGGCGGTGTCACCAGCAGATCGTCCGGAAACGCGAACGATTCGACCACCCCGGAGGTGGTTGAACTCGGAGGCACGACCGCCCCATCGCCCATGCCACGCTTCGCGAAAGCCAGCCAGAGTTCATGGAAATTTGCCCCACCCGTGTCCACGAGATCCGCCTGGATGATCCCGTCGCGGGTCTGGAGGAAAGTTGGATTGGCCGGGGTAAGATTCATCCCGTCGGTAACGAGCTGGAGGATGAGCGGGTTTCCCACGGCAAAACCATATTTATGGATCAGGTTGGCCCGGGCATCCCATAACGCCGCGCACCAGATCTCGCCCTGGTTATGGATTTCGGTCGCCGAATTGATGGTGATCGGGCTCCGAGGTATGCCCGGATGCGAATCAGCCTGCCCCGGATCGATGTCTTTCAGAGTCCCCGGGTTCCGAGTCAGGTCCGTGGTGTAGGGATACCGGCGGATGCCGTAGTAGTAATTCTGCGTCAGGCCGGAATACCAGTAACTGGCATAGGCCGCCTCGGGATAGATGGCGTCAACGTCATCGCCAGGTTTGCTCAAGAGCGCGAGGCTGTAGAAGTCCGACCAGCCTTCGCCGAGACCTCGTGATTGCAAGGCACTGATTCCGACCCCGCCACCCACGCGGCGATTACTCAGCCCATGGGTGTACTCATGCACCATGACTTGGCTGTCGAGGTCGCCGTCACGGTTGGGCGTCGGCGCGGCAAAGATGTACATTTGCATTCTCCCCGGCAGGCCGTCGGGCGGAGTGGAAAAGTTTGCATTGTTGAATCCGCTTCCGTCCTGGGCGTCTGCCTGGACCGGATCGTTGCCCGAACCACCGCGACCGAAATTGTCCACCTGGAAATTCCCTGCCGCTTCGCTGAAGCCAAACTCGTACAGCTTGTCGTGCATCCAATTATTCCAAAAGAATAAATTGACCACGGCCGCGTCGCCGTACGTGAGCGGGTCTTGCGTCAGGTCAAGCGGTGGATCGAAGACACGGAACGGCGCGCCGCGCGGGCGGGGAAGATCCGGAAGGTTGTCGGCATTTCGGTCGAGGTGGGCATCCACGTTGTTGCCGGTCGTCTCGTTGTCGCCGTCATTGATCCACCCGTTGGGCGACGCGTTCGTGTTAAAGGCATTCGTTACAATCAAGACCCGCGGAATTTGCGCCGGTTGAGTTGTGACCGGGGTTCCATAACCGGGCGACATCGGCCTGGGGCTGTCGGAGACGAAAACGCGGTAGGATGCGTCGCTGAGATTCTCCGTCAGCCCGTGACGTAACAGCGCTGCTCCGGTCCGGGCGTCGATCAAAATCTGGAACATTTCACCCCGTGCGCGGCTCATCAGAACGACCTCCCAGCACAGTCGGAGCGAAAAGCGGCTCATCGGCAGCCAGACCAGGTGCGCGTCGGCCTCGCCTTTCAAAGGGGCAGCTTTGAACCGTTGATGCTTGTCGGGGGCTCGGGAGGGGGCATCCAGCGCCGTGATCCCGCTGGCCGGAAGCGTCTCCCCGATGTTTTGAGCCGCCGCCACAATCGCTTGTGGAGCGCTGACGGTGGGAGTGGTTTGGAGGGCCGCACGACCAGGGGTCCCCGCATCCGCCGCTTGGTAAAGGTCAGGTAGAAAATGGCTCGAAATATTTACCAACTCATCATTCGTGGTCGTGTGGGATATCAACAGGGCTTCGAAAACCGGGATCTCATCCACTTGCTGCTGCCAAACCATCGTCCGAAGGCCGTTATGGGGTGTGGTGAACTCGCGCTTTAGCAGGGCCTTATTCAGCAGCTCCGGGCCGTGACCGAAGAGGTCGCGGTGCTCCGTGATAAAGGCTTTGGTGATGCGATCCGGGTCGGTCACCGAAAATTGGGTGAGACTTTGCGGTGAAACCGCCCGTCCAGCGCCGCCTGCGCCGCTCAAGAAACCGCGGGTGGAAGCAACCCATTGGGGGGTGCCCAGGAGTGGGTTGAAATCCACGCTGATTTGTGGCACGCGGGACTGGAGTTGAAACAATGCCGCAGCTTGGTTCGTCGAAGGATTTACCGGTGGGTTGGCGGTCTCCCGTTGATCGAAATTGGCCAACTTGGGCGTGGTGGACGGGGAAATGGCAAAGCCATTGGCCAGACCGAGCAGCAACAACGAAGTGCCGATCAATCCCCAGACCCGCAACATGTTTTTACTGCGTTTCATCCACACGGCCACGCACGCGACCAACGCGGGAGGACGGCCTCGATTACATCCTCCCAAAACCAGGAACTTTCCGGGCGATTGGATCTGTCTCTTCCCGTTTGTTCGAGCGAAGCTCGGCGCAAGCCGCCTGATGCATCCACAAATCCACCTCTGACCAAACCCCAAAAGGCACAGTCATTTTCCGAGGCAAAAATTCTATGAGTTGATTTGATCGGCTTGAGACTATAAAAGCTCAGGGAAACTCAAAAGTCAAATGGTAACGGGCCATTACACCGCCACGGGCCAGTGCTTTCAGATGGTTGCCGCGGGACAAGTATTCGTAACCGAATTCGCGGGTGCCACGTCTGTGTGACACTGCTTATTGTCAGTCCGCCGAACGGCAGATCGCCAATTTACCGGAGTTTAACTTAATTTTAAATTTTGTTCACGTTGGCTGCGTCAGATCTGGCAAACTCGGTGTCGGAATAGCAAAATCGAATCGACATACATAAAATGTGCTTAAGAATTCTACTGATCCTGGCGTTGCTGGTACCATTATCACGCGCGCAACAGGGTGACCGTACGGGTGAAATCCAGAACGCGCCGGTCTTTTCCGTTCCTCCGTCCCCCCCGTTATCGTCGGCGGAAGCCCTGCAAACACTTAAGGTGGCACCGGGGTTTCGGGTCGAATTGGTGGCCAGTGAACCCATGGTGGAGGATCCGGTGGCGATGGCCTTCGATCCGGACGGGCGCATGTGGGTGGTTGAGATGCGCGGTTACATGCCCAATGTGGACGGGAAGGACGAGGACCAGCCGATCGGGCGGATTGTGGTTTTGGAGGACACCGATGGGGACGGGAAGCCGGATAAGCGTACAATTTTCGCCGACGGCTTGGTTATGCCACGGGGCATTTGCCTGGTCCGTGATGGCGTTTTAGTCGCCGAGCCGCCAAAACTTTGGTTCATGCGGGACACCGATGGCGATGGCAAAGCCGATGAGAAAACCGAGGTGGCGAAGGATTACGGAAATCGGACTAGCATCGAACATACCGCGAACGGATTGGTCTGGTCGCTCGACAACTGGATCTACAGCGCCAATTACACCTTTCGCTTTCGCAGCTTCGAGGAGGATTTTAAGCGCGAAGCCACGGCTTTCCGCGGCCAGTGGGGAATCTCGCAGGACGACTTTGGCAGGCTTTTCTTTAATGCTAATGAAGACCAGCTCCGTTGTGACCTGGTTCCCGCCGCCTATCTCTTCCGCAATCCGAACTTGCACAGCCCCGCCGGCCTGAACGTGCAAGTCATCAAAGACCAATCCGTCTGGCCAGCCCGGCCTAACCCTGGCGTTAACCGGGGCTATCGCCCGGGACAGTTGCGCACGAACGGAACGCTGGCCACGTTCACCGCCGCCTGCAGCCCGGTGATTTATCGGGGTGACACTTTCCCAGCCGAGTTCCGCGGGAACGCATTTGTATGCGAACCGGCGGGCAATCTCGTGAAGAGAGACATTCTGACCGAAAAGGATGCCGACATCACCGCCCGCAGCGCTTATGACCGGTCGGAATTTCTGGCCTCCACCGATGAGCGTTTTCGTCCGGTCAGCGCGTACAACGGGCCGGATGGAGCGCTGTATGTGGTGGATATGTACCGGGGAATCCTGCAGCACCGGGTGTATGTGACCAGCTATCTCCGTGGTCAAATCGAGCAGCGCCACTTGGAAGCGCCGTTGCACCTCGGTCGCATCTACCGAGTGGTGGCTGAAACCGCTCCGCGCCGCCCCGCGCCCAAACTGGCAAAGGCGAGTTCCGAGGAATTGGTAAAATATTTGTCGCACCCGAACGGCTGGTGGCGGGACACGGCGCAACGCCTGCTCGTTGAAAACAACAATCCTTCAGTCATACCGGAGCTGCAGGCCAAGGCGCTTTCGGATACGAATTACCTGGGGCGTATTCATGCGCTCTGGACGCTGGATGGCATGAACGTGTTGGACAAAAAGACGGTGCTCGAATCTTTGCAGCATGAAAATCCCAAGGTCCGGGCCACGGCCATTCGTCTCTCGGAGCCGTTGCTGAAGACCACGGAGAAAACGGAGGTTCTCACCCGTCTGGTTGGGCTTGCGAAAAATGAGCGTGAGGCGGATGCCCAACTCCAACTGGCTTTCACGCTGGGGCAGATTGCAGAGCCGATGGCGGAGCAGGGGATGTTAAGCATTGCCCGGAATTCTGGCGCGAATAAGTACATCCGGGATGCGTTATTGAGCGGTTTGGTGGTGCGCGAATTGGAAGTCTTGGAGAAAATTCTGGCGGATCAGGAATGGCGGGAAAAGAAGCCCGGCCGAGCTGAACTGCTGACGGGTCTGGCCCGCTGTGTCTTTGCCGAACACAAAGGCCGGCGGGTGGAGAAGCTGCTGCAATTGGCGGCCGACGAGCCGACCGATCTCGCCTGGCGCAAAGCGGCGTTGTTGGATGGGATTGGCGAGAACTCCCCGGTCAAGGGCAAGTCCAAGCAGCCGGTCGTCAAAATGAAACTCTTGCGGCTCACCGCCAAGCCAGCCGGGTTGATCGCCCTTGAGAAAACCAATGATCCCCGGGTCGAAAAAATACGCAGTCTCATCACCTGGCCGGGACAGCCGGATTACCAGGAGGAAGCGCCTGCCACCCCATTAACGAAGGAACAGCAGGCCTTGTTTGATGCCGGCAAGACCTTCTTTGAAGCGACCTGCGCCCAATGCCATCAACCGCACGGCCTCGGACAGGAAGGGTTGGCCCCGCCACTGGTGGATTCGGAATGGGTGCTCGGTTCCGACCGCCGCCTCGCGCGGATCGCCCTTCACGGCGCGCATGGAAAGATCGATGTGAAGGGCCGGCCTTACGACATGGATATGCCGGCATTCGGGGCAGCCTTCACGGACGAGCAGGTCGCGAGCATCCTGACCTATATTCGCCGGTCCTGGGATCATGGCGCTGCACCAGTCTCACCCGACACCATCAAAACGGTCCGGAGCGAAACCGCCAAACGCGAGGAAGCCTGGACGCAGGCGGAACTGCTTAAAATTCCTTAAGCACAGCCAGACCAAGCGCCGACGGGCAAGCTTTTCAAGCGGCCATTCGCTTGGCAGGACGGGGTGTGATTAAAAGTGGGGGAGGGACGCTTCCGTTCTCCTGAAGGCGGCGGGCGGATCCGTGAGACGGGGGCAGCACCGGCGTGAGGGAACGGCCAGCCGTGGTTTCCGGCTCCCGCTCCGTCCCCCATGCGGGACGGAGCGGGCTGGGGAGAGGTGGGGCGTCTGGAAATCACCCCCCGCCCATGACCGCGGGCTGGCCAGATGTGTAACCCCTCTCTCCATCTCTCTCCCCGCGACTTCGCTGCGGGGCGAGAGGGCCGGAGCGCGCTCGGCCGTTGGGTGGCTGCTTAAACCCTGCTGCCGCGCTGCCCATTCGCTTGGCCGATCCCGCTTTGCCCCACCCACTTTTAATCACACCCGGCAGGACGGGTCCCCTCACTATTTCATCGACTTGGAGGGAGCATTCTGACAAAAGAATGCCGGTTACTGTCTGGGGCGCTCGAGCAGGGGACGATATGGAAAAGGTTTTGACCGCACACGCAAGCCGAATTGCCTGGCTGATTTTCGGTTTTTTCATTATCTGGAGCGGTCTGGCCGTGGCAGCCGCGCTGCCCGGTGGTTCGTGGCTGCACCGCTTGTTCTCCCCCACCTGTCACCAGGCTCCGGAGCGTTGTTATGAGTTCATGGGGCATCCGATCGGATTGTGTGTCCGTTGCCTGTTTATCTATCTCGGGCTCGCTCTGGGACATCCCGTATTTGCCCGCTGGCAGTTGAGTGAGAAGAACTCCCTGCGACTGCTTGGCACAGCCGGATTTCTGGTCGTGGCAGATGTGCTGTTGGAGAGCATGGGACTTTATGATAATTGCAAATCAACCCGGGCCGTCACCGGCGGGTTGTTCGGCTTTGCCTGCGCGTGGTTCACACTGCGCGGGCTGAGCGAGCTTTCCTTTAACCCAGAACCCAAAATAACCCGCCATGAATCCACCTGATCCAGCTTCGAACCTTTCCCCCTCACCAGCGGGAGAACCCGATGATTTCAAGGCCATGATGATTGGGGCGGGATTTATCTTCGCCATCTCCCTGATCCCGTTCTCCTTCGTGCTGTGCTGTCTCCCGCAAATTGCCGGCGCCATGCTGGCCATTCATCTCTTTACCAAGTGGTATCGGTTAACGCTTACCTATGGGGAAGGCATCAAACTGGGAATTTTGACCGCGCTGCTCGGCGGGCTGGCGGCTTGGGTGGTTGGCGTGGCGGTAATGCTGCTGTTCGGCTATCAACTGCATGTGAAAGAAGTGCAGGAAATGATGCTCAAACTTTTCAGTCACTTCAACAACCCCGCCATGATTGACAAAATGAAGGAAGCGTTCGAAGCTCAAAAAGCCCAGGGCCTGACCTTATCTCAACTGCTGATCGGCCTGGTTTCGACGGTGGTGACCTCGGCCATCTGCGGTTTGCTCGGTGGGGCCTTAGGAGCAGCACTTTTTAAGCGCGGGCCGGCCAAGGAAGCAGGAAGTTAGAGACCACCCGCAATTACAAACGCAGGGCCTAATTCTCCTTGCGTGGGCCACACCGATTGAGGACTCTCATCGGGAAGGCATAGAGAAGCCTGCGGCGAACTCGCCCGTAACAGGCCTGAAAGACAAAACAATGGCAAATCCCAAACGCAAGAAGAGCAGGAAAATTATTGTTTTCCTCGTCATCATCGTGGTCGTCGCGCTCCTGGCGGGCGTCGCGATCTTCAAGAAGAAGGAAAGCGCCGTCACGATCCAGAAGGAGAAGGTCACGCGCCGCAACCTGACCGAACTCGTCGTGGCGAACGGCAAGATTCAGCCGGTGATCCAGGTGAAAATCAGCCCCGAGGTCAGCGGCGAGATCACTGAACTGCCCGTCAAGGAGGGGCAGTGCGTGAAGAAGGGCGATCTGCTGGTCAAGATCAAGCCGGACAACTATGTGGCCAGCCGCAATTCGGCGCAGGCCAATTACAAATACTCGGTGGCCAGCAAGAACACCGCGGAGTCCAACTTGGAAAAGGCGCGGCTGGAATTCAACCGCAATGAAGAACTCTTCAAGAATAAGCTGATCTCCGATTCGACCTTCCTCGAGGCCAAAACCACCTTCGATGTCGCGAAGGCTACGCTGGCTGGCGCGGAACAGCAGGTCGAGATGGCGCACGCCTCGGTGCAGAAAGCCGAGGACGACCTTTCCAAAACCACCATTTATTCACCACTCACCGGCACCATCACCAAGTTAAATTCCGAAGCCGGTGAACGGGTGGTGCAGACCGCCATGATGGCCGGCACCGAGATCATGACCATTTCGGATTTGAACGAGATGGAAACCCGGGTTGATATCGGCGAGATCGACGTGGTGTTGGTCGCCGTGGGCCAGACGACCCGTTTGGAAGTGGATGCCTATAAGGATCGCAAATTCAAGGGCATCGTCACGGAAATCGCTAATTCCTCCAACAACTCCGGCACGGGCCTCGCCGCGAGCACCAGCAGCAGCAGTTCGCAGGAAGCGACCAAGTTCCAGGTCAAGATCCGGGTTGCCGAAAAGGAAGCCTTCCGTCCGGGAATGTCGGTCACGGCGGAGATCGAAACCCGTTACCGCACCAATGTACTGACCGTTCCCATCCAAAGTGTGACCACGCGTTTGCCGAAGGAGATTAAGGGCAAGCCGGGCGAGACGAATGTGGTTCAACTGGCCGGCGCCGATCCGGCGCCAAGCGGCGACACCAATCAGGTCAAGTCCGCCGATAAGAAGCGCCCCGGCGAGCCGGCCAAGCCAATCGAAGTGATTTTCCGGGTGGACGGAGAGCGCGCCAAGATGTTGCCCGTCAAGCGCGGCATCAGTGATGACAATTACGTCGAGATGTTGGAAGGCGTCGAAGCGGGCGAAGAAGTTGTTTCGGGCGGTTACAAGGCCATCAATCGCGAGCTGGAGGATGGAAAAAAGGTGATCGTCGGGGCCCGCGCCGCCATGGCTGACAAGGACGAAAAGAAGTAACCGACTGTGAGCCTTATCCGCCTACAAAACATCACCCGCCGTTACCAGATGGGAACGGAACTCATCCACGCTTTGCGAGATGTGTCGCTGGAAATTCAGCGCGGGGAGTATGTCGCCATCATGGGACCTTCCGGGTCGGGCAAGTCCACTTTGATGAACCTGCTGGGCTGCCTGGACACGCCCAGTTCGGGTCTCTACGAACTCAACGGCTCCAACGTCAGCGAGATGGATGACAACCAATTGGCGGAGATTCGCAATCGAGAAATTGGCTTCGTGTTCCAAACGTTCAACCTGCTGCCGCGTTCAAATGCCTTGCGGAATGTGGAACTGCCGTTGATTTACTCCGGCATGGACAGCCACGAGCGAAAGCGTGTCGCGCTCGAAGCCTTGAGCAGTGTGGGTCTGGGTGATCGGGTTCATCACAAGCCGAATGAAATGTCGGGCGGACAACGCCAGCGGGTGGCCATTGCCCGGGCCTTGGTCAACAGTCCTTCGATTATTCTGGCGGATGAACCGACTGGCAATCTCGATTCCAAAACCGGTGAGGAAATCATGGCGCTGTTGGAGGCGCTTTCGCTGAAAGGGAACACCATTTTTGTCGTGACCCATGAGGAAGACATTGCCAAGCACGCCCGGCGCATCATCCGCATCCGGGACGGGCTGATCGCCAGCGACGAGTGCATGATGAAACCGAAATGAGCTCCCGGTGAATTTTTTCGTTGAAATCAAGGAAGGTTTGCTGATCGCCTGGGACGCGATTCGCGCCAACAAGATGCGCTCGGTGCTGACCACGCTCGGCATCGTCATCGGCATCGTGACGGTCACCTTGATGGGCACGGCGATCGACGGGATGAACCGGGCCTTCCGCAAGAGCATTTCCATCATTGGAGCGGATATGCTGTACGTGAACCGTTCCGCCTGGCTCAACCACAGTGAAGCCGATTGGCTCA
>JAQGOT010000207.1 GCA_028293465.1 Pedosphaera sp.
TGATGACGATGGTTTACGTCGGCTGGAAAATCAGCGATCCCCAGGCGTTCTTCCCCAAGTTTGCCAATGGTTCGATTGTGGAAGCGGAAAAGACCCTGGAAGGCTTGGTGCGGAGCGCCAAGAGCGCGGTCATCGGCAAGCATCCCCTCTCTGATTTCGTTTCCACCGATGAGAAGCAGCTCAAGTTCGTCGATATCGAGAAGGAAATTCTGACGATCATCCAATCCCAGGTAAACGCGAAGAATTACGGCATCGAAATGGAATATCTGGGCGTCAAGAAGATGGGCTTCCCGGAGAGCGTCACGCAGGAAGTATTCAAGCGTATGACATCCGAACGCCAGGTGTTGATCAGCAAGACGCAGAATGAGGGCGAGGCCGAAGCCACCCGAATCCGCTCCGCGGCCGACAGCAAGAGCGCCGAGTTGGTGTCGAATGCCGAAGCGGAAGCCACGAGGATCCGGGGCCAAGGACAGGCCGAAGCGGCCAAATCCTTTGCCGTGTTTCAGAAAAATCCTGAACTGGCCAACTTCCTCCTGAACCTGAACGCCATGGAATTGGCTTTGAAGAGCCGCGCGACGCTGATTTTCGATCAGCACACGCAGCCGTTCAATTTGTTCCAGGGTTACTCGACCAATTTGACCAACCCGAAATAGGGCATGAGCGACCATCATCACGATCACGAGCACGGTCACGACCACGAGCATCATGGGCATGATGCGCCCGCACCCGCCACGCCAGTGGTATCCGAAGATGCCGGTTCGCAGGCGCTGGCCGAGGCGCTGCGCAGCAGTTTTGCCATCGTCAAGGTGGTGATGGTCGTGCTGGTCATCGTTTTTTTCGCCAAAGGATTTTTCACCGTGGGGCCACAGGAGCGGGCCATCATTCTTCGCTTCGGCGAGCCCCAAGGGCAGGGGGACAAGGCTCTCTTAGGTGCCGGATTGCACTGGTCGTTTCCTTTTCCGATCGACGAGGTGGTGAAGATTCCGATCACGGAAATCCAAAAGGTGGTTTCCACCGCCGGTTGGTATTTAACGACTCCTGAAAAGGAATTTAACAACCAGGAGGATCCGCCGGGACCCTCGCTCAATCCCGCTATCGATGGCTATACCATCACCGGCGACGGCAACATCATTCATACCCGAGCGACGCTGCTTTACCGGATCGATGATCCAATCCGCTTTGAGTTTGATTTTGTGAATGCCTCCAACGCGGTGCAGAACACGCTGGATAATGCGCTGATTTATGCCTCCTCGCGCTTCGGCGTGGACAATGCGCTGACGCGGGAAAAGGTCCGCTTCCAGGAGTTGGTGCGGGCGCGGGTCATCGAACTGATCGCCCAACAGAAGCTGGGCATTGTTGTGGAGCAATGCACGGTGGAGAGCCGGCCGCCCCGCCAGTTGAAGCAGGCGTTCGACGCGGTGCTCACGGCGGTTTCCACCCGCGATACGGTTCACAACGACGCTTTGAAGTATGAAAATCAGGTCCTGAGCAAGGCGGCGGCGGAAGCCACCAGCCGTACCAACGTCGCGGAGGCTGAACGCGTGCGCTTCGTTGGCGCCGTAAATGCTGAAGCCGAGCGGTTCGCCCGGTTGCTGCCGCAATACCAGACCAATCCCGCGCTGTTTGCCAGCATTCTGCTCAACGAGAAAATTGGGCAGGTCCTCACTAATGTGCAGGTTGACAAGTATTACCTGTCCGAGGGCGCCGATGGCAAAACGCGCGAACTGCGGTTACAATTGAGCCGTGAACCGCAGAAACCCGCGACCCAGTCGCCCAACCAATAAGGTGAAGTAGTATGCAAGTGACATCGCTTTTAAGCCAGCAAGAGCATAAACACGATCACGACCATGATCACAATCATGAAGGGTGCGCCTCCTGCGGTCACGACCACGAACATGCACCGGTACGGTTGAAGCATACGCTGGTCGGCGTGGTGTTTGTGATCAATGCGTTCGTGGTGGACTGGATGTTCGAGCAGGGTCACACCATCGCCAGTGCGAGCGCCATGGTCGGTGCCATCATTCTTGGCTACCCGATCGTTTGGACTTCTTACAAGGATCTCCGGCGTGGCGTCCTGACCATCAATGAACTGGTCGGCATCGCGGTGCTCGCGGCGTTTGCTTCCGGCGATTACAAAACCGCCGGCGTGGTGGCCTTTTTCATGTTGCTGGGTGAAATCATCGAAACCCGCACCGCTGAAGGCGCGCGGCTGTCGATTGAATCGCTGATCAAACTGACGCCCACCAAGGCCCGGCGCATCGTCGGCAAGGGCGAGGAAGAAGTGGCCGCCAAGGATCTGGCCGTGGGCGATGTCATCCGCATCCGGCCGGGCGACAACGTGGCGGCGGACGGCGTCATCGTGACCGGGCAAGGCTCATTCAACCAGGCCACGATCACCGGTGAATCGCTCCCCGTGGACAAGAAGCCGGGCGACGACGTGTTCGCCGGCACACAAAATTTGACGGGAGTATTGGAAGTACGCGTCAGCCGCGCCGGCCAGGACACGACGCTCGGCAAAGTGCGCGAGCTGATTCTGGCGGCCGAGAAAACCAAGCTGCCCATCATGCGCATCATCGACCAATACATGGGCTTCTATACGCCGCTGGTATTGGTGATCGCAGCGCTGGTTTGGGCCTTCACACGGGATTTGGATCGCGTCATCGCGGTGCTGGTCGTTTCCTGCCCCTGCGCCTTCATCCTTGCCACGCCCACGGCGATGGTCGCGGCGCTCTCGGCGGCGGCTCGTCTCGGCATCCTGATCAAGAACGTCGGCGACATCGAGTCCGCGGCCAAGATCAATGCTTTCGTCTTCGACAAAACGGGAACGCTCACCACCGGCAAGCTGGCGGTCAGCCGCCTGGCACCCCTCGGTGAAACAGCACCGGCCGAGTTGTTGCGGCTCGCCGCTTCCGCCGAAAAATACAGCAATCATCCGACCGCCAAGGCGCTCGCGCAACTGGCCGGCGAAGCGGGTGTGCCGCTGGGTGAACCGACCAATTTTGCGGAAACCGCCGGTCGTGGGATCAAGGCCGATGTGGATGGCAAGACCATCATCGTAGGCCGCGCGCAATGGCTGAAGGACAACGGTGTCACCGAGGATTTCCTCAAGGCCGTTGATTTGAACGAGACCGAAGGCTTCAGCCTGTTGTTTATCGCGCGGGACGGAAAATGCATCGGCTGGGTGGGCTTGCAGGACCAGACCCGGGTTGAGGCGCGTGAAGCTTTGATCGAACTCAAAGCGAGCGGCGTGCGGCGCATTGCGATGATCTCCGGCGACCGCCAGCCGGTGGCCGCCCGAGTGGCGCGCGAAATCGGTTGCGAAGAAGTGGTGGGCGATTGTCTGCCGCAGAACAAGGTGGAATTTGTCCGTGCGATGAAGCTTAAGGGTTACCGGGTGGCCGTGGTGGGCGACGGCGTCAATGACGCGCCCGCGCTGGCCGCCGGTGATATCGGCATCGCGATGGGCGCGGCGGGCAGCGAGGTGGCCATCCACAGCGCCACCATCGCGCTCATGAACAATGACCTGCGCCGCTTGCCGTTCCTGGTGAAGCTTTCCCGCAGCACCCGCCTGGTTATCAACCAGAACTTTTTGTTCGGCGTGGTTTTCATCATCACCGGCCTGTCCCTCGCGGCCTTTGGTAAGCTAAACCCGATCGTCGCCGCCATCATGCACAATGTTGGTTCCCTGATCGTGATTTTCAACAGCGCCCGGCTCGTGCGCAAAGGTGAGGAACTCGAACATTACCAGCCTGCGCAGGTTGAACCTGAGGCCCATGGGCGTGGTCAAAAGCCCAAAGCCCCCGCGCAATTGACGCCGGAACTGGCGGGAGGGTTGTAAATTCACTCTGCCTGGCTGCGGGATGACCCGCGACTAGATTGAATTATGAGCGCCATTCAAGTCATCGAAGAAATCAAGAAGCTAACTGCTGATGAGCAGAAGGAAGTATTCGTTTTTCTTGTAGAGAAACTGATGGCCAAGGAAGAACCACATCCGGAACGTTGGGAGGGGAAGAAGCTTTCCTTCGATGAAGCCTGCGAGGTTGTGTTTCGTGAAAACCGCGAGCTACTTAGCCTTTTGGCCTGAAGGAACAAGCATGAGCGTTACTGAAATAAACCCGCAACCTGCAACCCGCAGTCCGCAATCCCAGGAAGTCGTCGTCGCCGTCCGCGGGCTGACCAAGGTCTTCAAGGACTTCTGGGGCCGGGCCAAGGCGCGCGCGGTGGACAATGTCGATTTTGAAGTCCGACGCGGCGAAGTCTTCGGCCTGCTCGGGCCGAACGGTTCGGGCAAATCCACGACCGTCAAGATGTTGCTCGGCCTGCTTTACCCGACCAAGGGCCACATCGAGGTCTTTGGTCATTCTCCGCGTCATGTCGCCACCAAGGCGCGCATCGGTTATCTGCCGGAGGAATCGTATCTTTATCGCTACCTGAACTCGCACGAGACGCTGGACTTTTTCGGCAATCTTTTCCGGTTGCCCAGCGGGGAGCGGGAAAAGCGCTCGGAACAATTGCTGGAGATGGTTGGTTTGAGCCAGACGCGCACCCGGGCCGTTGGTGAATTCTCCAAGGGCATGCAGCGCCGCATCGGCCTGGCCCAGGCGCTGATCAACGATCCCGACCTTGTCATTCTCGACGAACCGACGGCGGGCCTTGATCCCATCGGTTGCCGTGAAGTGAAGGATTTGATCGTGGCCCTGGCGCGTCGCGGCAAGACCGTGATCCTGAGCAGCCATTTGCTTTCGGACGTGGAGGATGTTTGCGACCGCGTGGTGATTTATTACGGTGGAAAAATTCAGGCGATGGGCACGCTCAAGGAACTCCTCGCCACGCCGGATGTCGTCCGCATCACCTCGCCGGTGCTGCCGCGTGAAACGATGGAACGCGTCCTGGACATGATCCGGAAGGACATTTCCGGCGACAAGGTGCGCGTTGATAATCCGACGCAAAATCTGGAGAGCTATTTTCTCGACGTGGTTCACCGCGCCCGGCAAGCCGCCGAGGAAACGTCCGGCGCCACCTCCGGCCATCGCGTTGCCGAGTATCTGCGCGGGGAAGGGGAGGCGAAGCCTGCGGCCGACAAAATGTTGGAGCGGCTCACCGCACCCCAAGCTGCGCCCGTGGCGGCGACTCCCGCGCCCGCTTCGCAGCCGGTCGAAACTGCGGCCAGCAAGAAGCTGGAAGGGCTCACCCGCGGACCGGAGCAAACCGCACTCGCACCTGCCTCAACACCGGCACCCGTGGATGCCAAGCCGGCCAAGGTCGATTTGGACAAGGCTAATGAGAAGCTCTCGTCGTTGTTGGGAAAGCCTAAATGAGGATCCGCCGTTTTCCCCGGGCTTTAAAGCGTCATAGAGCCAAATAGATCATGCAGCAACTTTTCGCCATTGTCGGTCTGACCTGGAAGGCGGCGTTCCGTTACCGGCTGTTTTGGGTGCTGACGTTTCTGCTGCTCGCGGCGGTGGTGGGGTTGCCTTTGTTGATCAAGGACGACGGCACGGCGGAAGGCTTCACGCAAATTCTGCTGACCTACACCCTCAGCGCGGTCACCGCCATTCTTGGCATTTGCACACTTTGGCTGGCGTGCGGCACGCTTGCTCGTGACATCGAGGAGTGCCAGGTGCAGATGATCGCCGTCAAACCCATCGCGCGGTGGCAGATCTGGCTGGGCAAATGGCTCGGGCTCCTCTCGCTCAATGCAGTGCTCCTGGCCGTGTCGGGGTTGAGCATTTTTGGCCTGCTCGAATGGCGCGCTAAGCAACTCCCGCCCGATCAGCAAGACCGCTTAAAAAATGAAGTCCTCGTGGCGCGCGCCTCGATCAAAGAGGACAGCATGGAGCCGATCATCGAAAAAGAAACCGAAAAGCGTTTCCAAGACCGGATGAAAAAAAGCGGCGGCACCGGAGTGGACGTGCGGGCGGCACGGCTCCAGTTGCGTGAGCAGGTCAAGGCGGAGATCCAGGTTGTTGCTCCCGATCGCATTCGTCCCTGGGTCATTCACCTTGGGGGAGTGAAAGACGCTTTGAAGGACCAGCGGCTTTTTCTGCGGGTCAAGTTCAACACGGCGGACTCCAGTTCGTCCGGCACTTTCTACGCTGAATGGCAGATCGGTGTTCCGCCCAGCGTCCGCCCGTGGGGAAGCGAACTCATGAGCCTCGCACCGGATACCTTCCATGAATTCCCCATTCCCGCGAATTTGTTCGATCAAAAAGGCGATCTGACCATCCTCTTCCATAATCCCAACCAGGTGGCCCTCTTGTTTCCGCTCGATGAAGGCATGGAAGTGCTGTATCGCCAGGGCGGCTTCGGGTTCAACTTCGTTCGCGGCCTGGGGATCATCCTTTGTTGGATGGCCTTGTTGGCGACCGTGGGTCTGGCTTCGGCCAGCTTTCTTTCCTTTCCGGTGGCGGCCTTTTTCTCGCTGGGAATGTTGATCATCGGCCTGTCCAGCGGCACCCTCTCCAATGTGGTTCAGGAAGGGACGGTGATGGGGATGAACGAGGAAAATGGGGTCGTCGGCCATTCAGCCATTGACGGGGTGATCGTCCCGTTGTTTCGC
>JAQGOT010000346.1 GCA_028293465.1 Pedosphaera sp.
CTTGGGTCAGGCGCCGACGGTCCCGCCCATCAAGCCCGCGCCCAACCGGATTCACTGACTTCCTCATAAACCTAAGATGAGTGCCAAGGAGCCTTTTGTGCAAAAACTTTCCTCACTTCACTTAGGCATCCCGTCGGCTTGAGCAGGAACACAAAAGCCAGAAAATCTCCGGCGGTTTCCGCATGTCAAAGCAGCGCGGATCTTTGCCTGCATTCGCGCTTACCTGTGCAACCTGCCGCAAGCAGGGCTTGAATCTCTTGACGGCCATCCAGCGGGCGACGGTGGGCGAGCCTTTTACCCCGCCACCATCAACTGCGCCCGGTTAGACCTGAGCAGTTACGGTGAATCAGCGAATGGCCGCTTGGATACGTGAATCATTGATCCCCTTCGCGCCAACCCACTATTTTTCCATCAGGCGAACGGATTAATTGAGACTCGTCGTAACGGGCCTGAGGGTGCTCTAAATCCTTCTCCAGATGAACCACGTCCACATTCCCAGGCTTGACTTCGATTGGGAATGTGACGTCACCGTAATCTTCAGCCTCTGCCTTGATCCGATATTGCCCGGCTGGAACTGGAACTACGGTCGGAACACTATCCATCCTGCCGATATGGTTTCGGATGTATTTGAAGGTTTTGCCGTCCTGATCGTAGATGGTGTAACCCGTGTGGGGATAGGCGTAGGTGGAATCGCCGTCAGGGAGCGTTTCCGTGGCCGTGAAGATCTGCAAGAACCCGGTTGGACGTGAATCCTCCTGGGCGTCCTGAGCCATCCGCCGGTCAGGAATGCCTGAGCGGTTTGAAGCACCGAAGGTCATCAGGGGAATGAGGAGCACCAATGCATAGAGAGGTATACGTTTCATCATTTAATCTCCATTTCCTAATAACAACATAACGGAAGAATGCTCAGATGCAAAAAAGGTCCCCTGCAACTGGGTTGGCAGCGGGAAGGTATGACGTTTCTGCGGCACGCGAACGGGAGTGGTTCTCCAGAATCGGAAAGGCCGGCGTTTCATTGGTACGAGGCCTGTAATTCATGCTCGCGTTTAAACCAGTCTGGTGTGACAGTGGGCCAGACTGACCTTATGAACGACCGCTCGCGCCTGCTTCTTCTCAGCCTGCCATTCGCGATTTCCATCGCGGTGATTCTTTGGGTTGGGCGCTCGGCTGTGGAGCGTCGCAAAGAACCGGTTTACCAGGGAAAACCTCTTAGCTTTTGGGTGACCAGAGTCGGGCACATCGAGGAGTATAGAGGCGCGCCCAAAGACGCGGTTGCGGCCATTCGCGCCATCGGCCCGAAAGCTGTTCCGTTCCTGCTGGAATGGATGCCTCATCGCAAGCCGCAACGCCCTGTATTCATCGAGTGGTGCTCGCGATGGTTCTCCAACCCACAATCGAAACAGAGTCCGTCATGGGACTGCGTTGAAATCGCTTGATGGGCACTAGGGAGTGATGGCAAATCAGCCATTCCCACCCTGGCCCGCAACATTAATGAGCCGCAGCGCACCCTGGACGATTATTCCGTGTGGACGGAAAGCGCCAAGGCCATTTCCTATCTCGGTCCCGAGGCCATTATTCCCATGCTGACTGTTGCCACCAACATGCAGGGGCAACACGAGCTCTGGGAACTGCTCCACAATTTCCAAAACCTTGAGACCAATGGGGCGCCTGCCGTGCCAGCCCTCATTCACTGGGCCGGTGATCCCGATTACTGGGTCCGTGCTGGCGTTGTCAATGCTTTGGGCGGTATTGGGCAGCGCCCAGATTTAGCCGTGCCTACCCTTCTGACCGCCCTGCACGACTCCAATTCCATGGTGCGTCGCGATGCGGCTGAGGCCTTGGGCACCTTCGCGAACGATTCGGAAGCTGTGCTGCCTCAACTAATCAAGACGCTCAACGATTCGGATTTGGAGGCCCGTGGCGGAGCCCTGTCGGGCCTTGGCGCATCCGAAATAAATCTGAGACCGTTGTTCCCCTCATTGTTCCGCATTTATTTGACGACAACTCGGTCATCGCACGCTCGGCAGCCTATGCGTTGCGTGACCTTGGCAGTGAGGTCGGTTTCAAACTCTTGCTGCAGGCCAGCAACGCTCCCAACATCCGCGACATCGTCTACGAAGTCCTCGAAAAAACCCGTCGCGAACAATCGAAATAGAGAAAGGCTTTTCGGTGCGAACTGATTCGCAGAAAGCCCAGTTCGGCAATTGGACATAGGATGATGTTTTTGCCGACCAGCCAAGCCAACGCCTTGGCATGGTGAGGATGCGTCCTAATCAAACACCCAAGCAGGAGATTGACGTCCAACAATTACTTCCCGGGAAGTTCGCCAGCAATTCCTTGATAGTTTGCAAGCTGACCTGCCTGTCGGTTTCAATGACCGTGTAACCAATCTCCTTTACCAATTTGAGTTTAGGTGGCGGTCCCAGTCTTTTCCCGGCGTCCGCTCCTGCCTCGGAGACGTCTTTTTTCGGGGACAGAGCCTGGTTGAGCAAGGGCAGCCCAAGGCGCATTGCCTCGCGCATCACATCCGCCATTGAAAGACCGGTCTCGGAAGCCGTCCGCCTCACCGCTTCGTTCAGTTCGTCCGGCACTGCCAATGGGATGGTGTTTGATGCCACGTAGGAACCCTGCATGTTTCCCCTGTTTTTCCAAGCCCCGTTCTTGCCGCCTGCTCACACACCAACGCGTCAACCCAAGGAATGGCGTTCGCAACACGGTTACCGAATTGGTGTTCTCACGGTGTTCGACTCACTTGGTGAGCCTCGGTGCGGGAGCGCGATAATCGCCGCCAAGTTCCGCGGCGAGATAGGCGAAAACAGCATAAACGGCAGTGCTTTGATTGATGCGCTCGGGGCGAATTTTATCGAGGGTGTCGTCCGGCGTGTGGTGAAAATCAAAATAATCCGAGCCGTCCATGTCGAAACCCACGGCGGGAACTTTGGCTTCGGCAAGCGGTTCCACATCCGAACTGCCGTGTGATTCATTATTACCGGGAAGCACGCCCAGCGGGGCCAAGGCCGCCCTAATACGCAGCAGACTCGGTTCCTCGCTGTCGGTCACGCCGGTCTGCATTCTGTAGATCGGGCCTTGTCCAAAATCCGGCTCGGCCACCACAATAATATGATCCAGCTCATTTGTGTGAGCTTTCAGGTAGGCCTTACCGCCCAACAATCCGGGTTCTTCCGAGCCGAACAGCACGACCCGAATGGTGCGTTTGGGCCGTTGGGGAAGATCATGGATCAATTTCGCCGCCGCCATCACAATGGCGACCCCGGCTCCGTCATCGATGGCACCGGTTCCCAGGTCCCACGAGTCCAGGTGCGCCCCCAGGAGGACAATTTCGTCCGGTTTTTCACTGCCCTTGATTTCCCCGATGACATTTTGGCTGGTCACGGCGCCGAGGTCACGCGGGGTGAGCAGCAATTTTACCCGGACCGGTTTGCCACAGGCGACGAGTCGTTCCAGTTGCTCCGCGTCCGCAGCCGTCAAAGCGGCGGCGGGAATGCGCGGAGCGTCATCGGCATAACGGGTTGCGCCGGTGTGCGGCGTGCGGCGTCCATCGGTGCCCAGCGAGCGCAACAAATAAGCGACCGCTCCACGGCGTGCCGCCTGGCTTGGCCCTGCCCCGCGGATCTTGCTGGCAAAAGCATAACCTCCGCCGTCCTGGGCGCGTACCATCGGCGGCGTCACCACGGCAATCTTTCCCTTGAGGGAACCGATGGGCGCGGCGAGCAATTCATCATACGTCCTGAACAACGCGATTTCCGCCTCGATGCCGTTGGTGGGTGTCGGCACGCTGCCGCCCAACGCGGTCACCACCAGCGGCTGGGGCGAAGGTTCCATGATCTCGGCCTTTTCAATGCCGCGAACCCAGCCATGCTCAAGGGGAAAAGGCTCGATCCAGGCTTTGTCGAAACCGATTTTTTCAAATCGTTGTTTCGCCCATTCCGCCGCCCTTTTCTCTGCCGCGGAACCGGCAAGGCGCGGGCCGATTTCGGTGGTCAAATCCGTCACGATCTCCATTGCGCCGGAGTCGGTCATGGCTTTCTGCCGGAGACCGGCGGCGATTTGTTCCGGGGTGTCGGCTCGGGCAAAAACCTCGCCGCTGCTGACTAAAAGAAACAGCGAGAGGTGTATGATCGTAATGGTCGCAAGGCGGAGTTTTAGGGGCGTCATAATTTTAATTCGTTCGCTGGTCTTGGATGAAACAGGTGAGTTCCTTGCGCAGTTGGGCGGAGTTGGATGGAGAGACAAGAAACCCTTTTGCGCGGAATTTCAGGGCGATCCGTTTCTTCAAGCTGGCAAAGAGATAGTTCAAACGCGACGCTCATGCAAGCCTGACAAAAAGGAGGTGCGATGGACAAACGATTCGCCACAGCCCCGGAACCGCTCGACCTGCCGGCCCGCCCTTACGTATCCAACCGCCCGTATTTCCGAATCTCCGGCCAGACGATGGCCGTTGCGACCACGACCAAAATCGTGCCAACGCCGCCCGAAACCACGGCGAAGATGGGACCGGACCAGTTTGCCACGAAGCCAGATTCGAATTCTCCCATCTGGTTGGACGTGCCGATGAACAGGCTGTTCACCGCCGAAACCCGCCCGCGCATTTCGTCGGGCGTCAGCAGTTGCACGAGCGTGTGCCTCACCACCACGCTGATATAATCGGAGGCTCCGCAGAGGAAGAGCATGGCGAACGAAAGCCAGAACGAATGTGAAATCCCAAAGCCGATCGTTGCCAGCCCAAAAATCACCACCGCCCAGAGCAAAGTCCGGCCCGCTTTTTGCAAGGGTGGCCGATGCACCAGCACCACGGCCATGAGCAACGAGCCAAACGGCAGCGCCGCTTGCAACAATCCCAATCCGCTCGGGCCGACATGTAGAATATCCTTCGAAAAAACCGGCAACATGGCCGTGGCTCCGCCCAACAGGACCGCGAACATATCCAGCGTGATGCTCCCCAGCACGATCTTGGTGCGATAAACAAACCTTAACCCCGCGATC
>JAQGOT010000213.1 GCA_028293465.1 Pedosphaera sp.
CCCACGCCGAGGGCTGCGCCGAGCGCGGCCAGTCCGACGTGAACATTTCCGGTCAGTCCGGCCACTTCTGCCAACATAGGCATCATCATATATTTTCCTTTTGTTTTTGTTACTCAATGGCTCCCGCGATTGAACACGGTCAAACCATCGAAATTCGATGCTGCTTAACGGTGCGCCTTGGAGTGTCCCTCATCATGCGGCATAATCAGCATGGTGAAAACCGCTGTCAGGAGCATGAAAACCAACGCCTGAATCACACCCACGAGCAACTCCATAAAGTAAAACGGCACCGGCAACAGCCAACCGAGGCCGGGGACGAGGTTGGACATCGCTTCCAACATGTTCTCACCGGCAAAGATGTTGCCGTATAGACGAAAACTCAAAGATATGGGCCGGAATAGGATCGAAAAAATTTCCAGGAAGCCGACCGCGAAAAACACGACGATTAAAAGGACCTTGAGGGGCCCTTTTGATTCCCCTTTGGGCGCGAACAGATGCAAAAGGAATCCAATAGGGCCATTGGCCTGGAGCGCCCAGAAAATCCAGCAAGCGAAAAAGACCACAGCCATGGCCAGGGTCATGTTCAAGTCGGCATTGCCACCCCGGAACAGAGGTTCTTCAACCCGGAAACCGTGAGGCGTGTTCACGCCATAGCCAATCGTCCCCATGCCCGGGATCAAGCCCACCCAGTTTGAAAACAGAATGAAAATGAACACGGTGGCAAAGAACCAGAAGGTCTTCATCACAAGCTTGTGCCCAATGATACCCTCCAAGAAATTGTGTAGGCTTTCCACCAGCCATTCCCAAAAATTTTGGAGGCCACTGGGAATTTGTTGAATGTTTCGCGTGGCGATCTGGGCGAACACGATCAAGCCGATGGCAACGATCCAGGTGACAACCATCGAGTTGGTGATCGGGAAGGAACCGATACGCCCGACTTCCGCCGCCTTGGGGGAGACACCATGTTCCTCATGGGCCACCGCTCCGGCAGCTTCAGCGGAAGCGGCATGCAACTGTGCAGGGGTTTCGGGGTTGACGGTTTCCGCCGCCCAACCTGCGATGGGAGCACCGCCGAGCAGCAGGAGGATTAGAATTACTTTAACGAAATGCATCGCGTTTAGAATTGAGCACCATTTACAGGGACACCGATTCCCTGTTAGACCGACATCAAAGCCGAAAGCGGGGAGAAATTGCCTCATCGTGAAATATTTCACAAGCGTTTTTTTTAACTTTTTCTGCCAATCTGGGCGTCGGGAGGGAAGACCTTTGAGCTTTTGCAAGAAGGTGACCACTTCTGTGTAAGAAACCATGGTAAAGCGAGATTGCTGGAATCACGGTTAAAACGAACTGGCCAGGCCTGGAGGCCCCTTGTAATTACAACAGCTCCCATCCTTGCGTTCAAGGAACCTGTTTTACCAAAGGGACTTACATATCATGCAAGGAAGGACTTAAATCATGATTAAATAAGAAATTGCGTTTCCATATCCAACCAATCTAATACGTTCCGACGAAACCTCCCCGGCTTGGAAGGACAGGCCTGAGTTTTTCGTCCTCACGTTCTGCTTCCCCAGCTCAGGTACTGTTTGAGTTGTTTATTTTACATCCACCGCTTTTTTAGGATCGGAATGTTCACATACAGTCTCGGGTTTTCGCCGGAAGCTTGCAAAGATGCCTGTCAGGAGCAGGGCCGCGCCCAAAACGCAGACGATCGCCGCGCCGGTGGGGAAATCAAATTTGTAGGAGCCATACAACCCGATCATGCTGGCGATGGTGGCGGTCAGCCAGCCGATGATGAGCAGCGAACTGAGCTTATTCGCAAGAAAGTTCGCGCAGACGGCGGGGACGATCAGGTATGAAAAGACCAGCAGCACCCCACCGATTTGCACGAAGCTCGTCACCACCAAGCCGAACAGCACATAAAACAGGAAATCCCACCAACGGACCGCGATTTTTTCGGCAACCGCACGTTCGGGTTCAAAGGAGATGACAAAGAATTTTTTGCGGAAAACGAAATGCACCACCCCCACGCCGATGTACAAGGCGAACGTCCGCCAGACTTGCTGCGGGCTGACCAAAAGCACATCGCCGATCAGCGTGCGGCGCAATTCCTCATTCCCCTCCGCACTGCGGCTGAGCAGCAAAATTCCCATGGCGGCCGCCACCACATAAACGATGCCGATGAGCGCTTCCTGGGGCACCTGGTGGTGCCCCCGGTTGCGGGTTAACGTGAAAATAATCGCACCGACAAAGGTGAAGCCGAGCGACATCAGGTAGGCCTGGGTGGACTTCGGCTCATAATGCAGAAGAATGGCGACGCAGGTGCCCAAGGTCGCCACCTGGGCGAGCGCGAGGTCCACGAAGATGATTTCGCGCCGGACAATATGGAGTCCGAGATAGACCAGGATTCCTGGCAACAACAGGCACGCGATCAGCGGCCACTGCATTACGGACAATATTTCACTCATTATAATTTCTTCGGTTATTGCCAGCGGTCCTCCGTTCAGCCATTCGATTTGCCGCGTTGGATGGCGGTCAAGGCTTCTGGGAAAGCGCTTTGGCCACCGAGTTCACCAGATAGTCCATCATCGGGATGTAGCCGGCTTCCGTTCCCTTGACGCCGCCGGGGAACTGGGTGACATCCACCACGGTGGCGCCGGTGTTGCGCGCGACGGTCTCCGCCGTTTTGCGGTTCTGGTAAGGATCAACGATAATTACGTGAATCTTGTTGGCTTTCATTTTCATGATCACTTCCGCGAGATGCGCCGGTGTGGGAGGGATTCCGGGTTTCGGCTCAAGAAACAGGTCGAGCTTCAGGCCGAAGCGAGCCGCGAAGTAAGGCCAGGAATCGTGATAGGCCACGATCTCCTGACCGGCGTAGGGTGCCAGCAGTTTTTGCCATTCCGCCATTTTTGCATCCAACTGTTCGGTGAATTTTTTCAAGTTGGCTTGATAGGCATCGGCCGACTTGGGATCAAGCGCGGTGAAAGCCTCGGCCAGATGCTGGGCGACGATGCGGGCGTTGACAGGGTCGGTCATGTAGTGAGGATTGCCGGCGGCATGAATGTCGCCTTTCGAGCGGTCCAAGGTGCCGGGCACGCCGACCAACTGCACGCCTTGACTGGCCATGATATGCCCCGGCGCTCCGGGAGCCAGTTTAGGGTTGCGTGCGCCGTCGAGCAGCGGCGGCAGCCAACCAATCTCCAACTCCGCACCCCCTTCGACGAGCGCATCAGAGCGGTTAAGCTTGACGATGAAACTCGGCTTGGCATCGACAAAATGCGGGTCCTCCGTCGCGCGCGCCAGCGTGGTGATTTCCACCTTGTCCCCGCCCACGGCCTCAGCCACCGAGGCGAAATCAGGCGTGGTGGCAACGACTTTCAATTTGGCCTGCGCCACGAAAGGCAGCAGGCCCAGCAACATCACGAAACTCAATTGCTTAAAGATCTTTTTCATATTTTCTTTGTGGTTAAAATTTATGGGCACCATGGGCTCCGAGGAGGAATTCGAGCTGCAACCAAACTGAATGTTGGGTGCCGATGAACTCGCCCTGGTCGTAATTGTATTGCAGCCGGACTTTGGAAAACTCGGAGAAGTACCAGGTCAGGTCGGGCGACACGCGGGTGCGTTGACCGCGGAAAATGTCATTGGCATCGAACGCGCCCGCATTACCGTTGACATACTCGCCGCGCAAACCGGCGACCCAATGCGGATGAAAGCCCCACAGTGCCTGGCTGTAAAAGCCCCAATCGCGCAGGTTCTCGGCAGGGAGCGGTCCCGGGACGGTGGCGGTCGGATCGGCAGCCGCGCCGAAGCGGGTGTACAACGCTTCCGTTTGCAGGGAAACGAAGGGAAAGCCCTCGGAGGCGTTTGAGGGCTTCCATTTCCAATAGGCATCCACACCATAAACCTCCGAACGGCTGTGCGGTCCGGTTTCGTTCGGACCGAAAGCGCCCGACGCGCCGAACACGAGGGTTTGGTGGTCGGTCACCTCAAACGAAGAGACTACGCGCGGGACGTAAACCAAGTCCTGCGGTCCGGCCATCGTCCGGTCGAACGTGGCGCGGCCATGGACCCGATTGATGCCGAGGGAATCGGGATCACCCGGGTTACGGAAGCTGAAGGAGGTGCCCCCCTGCCCGTCCAGAATGCCGAGAAATACCTCGGTATAGAACGGGGTGGGCACCAGCCATGAAATCTGCGTGCCGATGCTGCGCAAGCCCTCGGGACCAAAAGCGCGGGTCAGAATGATGGGATCATCCACGAAGGCCCAACTGTGCGGATGCTGCGGATTTTGACGACCGAACGCCGCGAAGAATTGCCCAGCCTTTAACTGCAAGTTCGCCGGCAGGGAGGTGGAAACCAGGAAAGCCTCCTCCAATTCGATCCCCGTCTCGTTGTTCTTATCCAGCTTGAGCACGATGTTGCCGAAACCCTTAAAATAGGGATCCACCGCGCCATCGACGGCGAGTTCCGCATTCCGCAGGGAGAAGCCGCGCTTGATGGGATCGTGGTCGCCGAGCTGAAGCTGCGCCGAAGGATCACTCGCGGTGGACCAGCCGGCATCCATCAAGGTGTCGAAGCTGATGTTCATGTAGGCCGACCCTGCCTGGGCGACGGTGATCGGCTGAGCTGGTGACCAGGCCGCTTTAGACGTCGAGGGGGGTGGCGTGGCGCTGCTCGGAGCAATATTTGTCCCCAACTCAGCGGCCAGTTGCTGCGTCAGCCGCTCTTTTTCAGCAGCGGCGACGGCCTCGTTGGTGGAGCCGGCTGGAGGCGACACGGTGGCGGTTTGATTCTGTATTCGCTGCTGGTTGGTCATGGCCGCCTGAACGGCATCCAATCGTTGGTTGAGCGAATTGATGATTTCACGCTGTTCCTTGATCACCCGATCAAAGTTTTCGGTCGCCGCCTTGAGTTGACGCTGCAAAACCTCCAGTTCATTGGTGTCCTGAGCCTGAAGCAGGGTTGCGCTCAGGCACAGGGCGGAGGACCACCCGATCAGCTTGCTAATTTTCATAATTTCTTCCTGAAATGCCCTGGCAACAGGAGTTCCTGCACCGGACAAAAACCATTCTGAGTTAAACCGACGAAATGCCGAACTAACGAGCGACGGAGAGAGAGAAGTGAGGAGGAGCCCGACTGGGGGAAGAGCGGAAATCAATTTGCGGATAAGCGACTGCCCGGGGCGTGAGGACCAGGAGCACCAGTGAAAAGAAAAACACGCATAGGACGGGCATCACCCCCGTCGAGTGCAGTTGGCCCTGCGAGACAAGGCAAACAGCGCAAAAATGCGAATCGGCGGGAGCGTTCTCGTGGACGAGTTGGTGCAGCGCAGGGCTCGCCGCGAGCGTGACAGTAAGCAGCAACAGGATGGCTAAAAAACCAGCGATGACTGGTTTCGCAACACGATCGAAAGCCAAAGATCTGGTGTCAAGTTGCAAGCCATTGCCAATCAACCACAGCAAGGAGCCGCGGGCAAGCTCATTCTATCAACGACCGCAACACTGCTTGTATTTCTTGCCGCTTTTGCACGGACAAGGGTCGTTGCGGCCCACCTTGGGACCGGAGCGTACCGGTTTGGCCTTCTCCATGGCGGCGGTGGCCTCGCTGACCACGTCGCTGGCATTGCCATCGGGTTTCTGGACCGACCCGGACTGAGTTTGCCCATCGAAGGCGCTGGTATTCTGGTGCGTGGTCCTTTGCGGGACGTTGCGCAGAAATTGCTCAAACGCCATCAAGCTGGAGGCACTGCGGAAGATGTTATGGCAGATCTCGGTCTTGATGTTGACCATCAGCTCTTCAAAAATCTTGTAGGCCTCGGCTTTGTATTCAATCAGGGGGTCGCGCTGGCCATGGGCTCGCAGACCGATGCTGTAACGGAGGCTGTCCATCTCATAAAGATGTTCCTGCCAAAGCTTGTCGATGGCGCTGAGGATGGTGTAACGCTCCACGCTCCGGAGGGCATCCGCGTTCTCGAAATCGACCTTCAGCTTGTAAGCTTGAT
>JAQGOT010000352.1 GCA_028293465.1 Pedosphaera sp.
ACACAATCTCCTGCCGCCACGCGACCTCTTCCGTCAGCGTGGGATCGGGCGTTTAATACAAATCCGTGGCATCTACGTGCAATGCCACCATCTACGGATCAATGGCGCGCAAAGCCTCCACGGTCTGTACGATTCCCCGGCCCACTGCCAGCATCACCTGCACAAAGCCCCGCCACCCTCTGCGATAAGGCGGCCACCAGCCGAGCTTTCCGCAATACCAGGCGGTGATGCGCGGCTCATTGAGCGGTGTATAGCAATGGATGCGTCCCTTGAAGCGCGTCGCCACCCGGGCGGCATAGTCGGCCATGTAACGCGGGAAATCAGGATCGAGATACGCCCCGCCCAGCCAGGCGGGCAGACCGTAATGAACCAGGTCAACGATGGGATCGATTCCTGACTCCAGGAGCAGCTCAAGCGGGCCGTCGGCCCAACTCCAATCCCAGCGCGTGGGCGTCGGTTGGACCCGGTACCATGGGATACCGTAGCGGACAATCCGCACTCCCAATTCCGCCATAAGCTGGATGTCTTCGCGCCAATGCTGATAATGCCCGGTCAGTTCATATTCATCAAGGATGCGACCCGTTTGGGGCCAGGGAGCGGTGATAAAGGTGTCTTCCAGACCGACCGACCACAGAAACGCACCCGGGTCCGTCAGTTGACCGAGGTTGGATTGGAGCAATGCCATTGTGAATGTCCCTGTCCGCAACCAAACCGCCAGGCGGTCGGAAACCTGCTTGTCTGCACCCATTACCCTCCGACAGATGCGTGTTAATTTCCAGCGGCTTATTCTTCCCCCAGCCACCTTCCTCTGGATGGGACATGAGCATCGGTTGCCAAGACCCATCTGGCAAATAGGCAATGTCCCCATTGTAAAAAGCCAACCCCCGCATTTTGGCAGCACCTTGTGGGCAGCGGTGGCACCGGGCTCATCCAGACGTCCAGGCACTATTTTACTGGGGTTTCAGCGGTTTATATGCTAAAACTGAGAGCATGAGTTACGCGCAAAATTTATGAGAGAGGTGCAGAAAAAGCTCGGCATGGCCCGGGGAGAGCGGCCGGCGGAACTGGTTTTTCGCAACGCCAACCTGGTGAATGTGTTGAGCGGTGAAATTTATCAAACACACGTCGCGGTGGCCGATGGGCGCGTGGTGGGCCTCGGGGATTACGAAGGCGAGCAGGTGATCGATCTTCAGGGCGCGTATCTCGCGCCCAGTTTGATTGACGGCCATTTCCACGTGGAGAGTTCGATGTTGACCATGCCGGAGTTCGCGCGGGCGGTGGTGCCGCACGGAACCGGTGTGGTGGTGATTGATCCGCATGAATACGCCAACGTGCTCGGGTTGGACGGCATTCGTTATGTGCTCGAATCCAGCAAAAACCTGCCCGTGGACTTTTTTATCATGCTCCCTTCCTGTGTGCCGGCCACGCACCTGGAAACCGCCGGCGCGCGCCTGACGGCCGACGACCTGGCCCTGATGATTGCCGATGAGCGAATCGCCGGCGTGGCGGAGTTGATGAATTACCCGGGTGTGTATCTCGGACACGAAAGCGAACTGGCCAAGATTCGGGCGGGGAAAGGCAAGGCGATCGACGGTCATGCGCCCGGGCTGCGAGGCAAAAACTTGAACGCCTACGTCCTGGCCGGGGTTCGTTCCGACCATGAATCGACGGAACTAGACGAGGCCCGGGAGAAACTGCGGCTGGGGATGCATCTGCTGCTGCGCGAAGGCAGCACGGAACGCAATCTCGGCACGCTGGCTCCGCTGATCCACCCGCATAACGCGATGAATTGTTCCTATGCCACCGACGACAAGTTGGCGGGCGACCTGGTGTCCGAGGGGCACATTGACCATTGCGTGCGCAAATCGATCCAGATGGGCATGCCGCCCATCACCGCGCTGCAAATCGCGACGATCAACACGGCGAAACATTATCGGCTGCGCAACTACGGTGCGATCGCACCCCGTTTCTGGGCGGATTTTATTGTCTTCGATGACTTGAAGAATGTGGTGGTTCGCCAGACTTACAAAAAGGGCATTCTGGTGGCTGAAAAAGGTAGGTATCTGGGCACGGATCCGGAACTGGTGCCGCAACCGCGCAGCACGATGAATTTGCGCTATCGTCCCGTGGATTTGGAAGTGAAGGCGGAAAAGCCGGGCCGGATCAAAGTCATCGAGATTGTGCCCCATCAGATTGTGACGAAGCAGGTGTTGGAACCGCCCAAGGTTGAAGACGGCAAGGTCGTGGCGGACACTGGGCGGGACATTCTCAAACTGGTGGTGGTGGAGCGGCATCGCGCGACCGGCAATGTTGGAGTCGGTTTTGTGCGCGGCTTCAAATTGAAACAGGGTGCATTGGGGTCCACGGTGGCCCATGACGCGCACAACCTGGTCGTCGTGGGCACCAATGATGAGGACATCCGGCGCGTCATTGAAGAACTGCAAGAGTTGAAAGGAGGGCAGGTGGCCGTGTCGCAGGGGAAAGTTAAGGCGGCCCTTGCTTTGCCGATTGCCGGCCTGGTTTCGGACAAAACGCTGGATAATGTCATCAAGCTCATTGCCGCCCTCAACGCGGCGGCGGCAGCCATGGGCTGTGACCTGGAGGCCCCGTTCATGACGCTTTCTTTCCTGAGTCTTTCCCCAATCCCGGAACTCAAGCTGACCGATCAGGGATTGATCGACGCGGTGCATCTGAAAACGACCAGCCTGTTCGAGTAAAAACGCTCGACGTGATTACCTTCGGATTTGGACGCTCGTAAAGTATTGGAGCGGACGTTCCGACTCCGTTCTGCTTGCGACAGATCCTATGCTGACACGCTACCTTTCCAACCTCTCCAAGGGCCGGCTGATTCTTTGGTGTTACTTCATCTGGTACGTGGTGGTGCTGGTGCGATACTTCGATTCCAGCGTGCGTCTGTGGCTGACCTCGCTGGGTTTGAGCGTGATCATCGGTTTCGCCCTGTTCATCAGCACCACGGCGTCGGGAACCCGGCAGGTGAAACTGGATCCTTGGCAGGTGTTTCGCTTGTTCCTCATGCCCTTTTGCGTCTCCAGTTTTTCAGCGCTCGTGAAGGGGAAGGGGTTCGTTTTGGTTTTTTCCCCCAAACCGGGCGAGGTCCTGACGGCGGTGGCGTTATGCGCGTTGCTTTGCGGACTGGTGACCGCGCTCAGGCCGCGTGGTCAATTGGGAATCAATGCTTGAGAGTTGGGCGCAGCTTGACTTCGCTCCCGGCCAGTCATTGAAGCCGCCCGGCTATCAACGGTTGATCAGGTACAGTGAAAGGGCGAGCAGCCCGGAAACCAACAACCCGGCAAGGATGGCCCAGAACAGGAAAACCTTGCGCTTGCGGCGCGCAGCTCTCCCGCCCATTCCAGCGAACAAGTAGAAACGCTCTTGTTCTTTATCTTTTTTAGGCCAAAACATGTAATCCGTTGGCGGTGACGGGTTACACTGCCGTATCGCTGCGCACCTTGCGAGCGAAATGTGGCTTACAGCGGCGCAAAAGTCAGGGAACAAAATCGGCGCACGCTGCCTCTCAAAGTGCTCGGCCGCCGGAGGACCAAGGTTCAGGCTCGAAGCCCGATTAGTTGCTTGTATATCCAAATTTTGGCAGGGATGATGATTCCACCAACAACCCCTTGCGATTCTATCGCGCCAGGCTCCTGCCCTGATCAATCCACGAGGTGGGTGCGGTTCAATCACCTAGATTGGTACCCACGTGTCGTGCGCTTTTAACCCAAGGGTGATCAAGCGGCACCGTCTTTCGTTTACCCGCCACCTTTTCCAACGGGACCGGTTCGGTGCCTTCGCCGCGCGCCGCCACCATGACGCCGAAGCGGCCCTGGTCAATGAGATCAGCGCAGGCGGTCCCAAGCCGCGTGGCCAGCAGGCGATCCACCGCGGAAGGCGCACCGCCGCGTTGGACATAACCCAGAATGGTGACGCGGGATTCCAGGTGCGTGAGTTCTTCCAGCTCTCTCGCCAGCCGAAGGGTGTTGCCGGCATGATGCTGATCTAATTCGATGAGGGCCGCCTTGGCCTTTTTTCTTTGCGCCTTTTGTTTGGCTTTCTCCTTTTTTTCCACGGCTCGCTGATAAATCACCGCGTCAGCTTTGGAGATCGCCCCTTCCGCGACCGCGACGATGCTGAATGGTTTGCCATTGCGGGCGCGCAGGCGGATGGCTTGGGCGATGCTCTCCACATCGTACGGGATCTCCGGTATCAAGATCACGTCGGCGCCGCCCGCGATGCCCGCTCCCAATGCCAGCCAACCGGCACGGTGTCCCATGATTTCCACCACCACGATCCGATGATGGCTGTGGGCGGTGCTATGGAGGCGGTCGATGGCCTCGGTGGCGATCCCCAGTGCGGTGTCAAAGCCGAAGGTCACATCGGTCAGGGCCACGTCGTTATCGATGGTTTTGGGGAGGGTGATGATATTGAGGCCTTTTTCCTTGAGTCGCAGGGCGGCTTTTTGGGTGCCACCGCCGCCCAGGCAGACCAGAACATCCAAATGATTCTTCTCGTAGTTCTCGATGATGGCATTTGTGGCATCCAGAACCTTGCCGCCCACCGGCATGCGATCCGGGCGATCACGGCTCGTGCCCAGGATCGTGCCTCCCACCGTTAAGATTCCAGACAACGCCGCCGGGTCGAGCGGGATTGTCCGGTTTTCCATCACCCCGCGAAAACCGTCGCGAAAGCCGATGATTTGCATCCCGAAGAAACCGTGTGCGGCTTTGCCGATACCCCGAATGGCGGCATTCAAGCCGGGAGAATCTCCGCCGGAGGTTAGTATGCCAATGTGTTTTGTCATGTGAGCATTGTTCCTTGTAGATTGGTTCTCGGGTATTAGGCCGATGGCCATGCGGTGGCGGATGCTGCCATGTCGCAAGTTTACTCCGGGGAGGGCAAATAAGCCAATTCCGAGTTATAATGAAAATGGTTGGCATCGGAGGATCTGATCGAGGGCTTTCCCCCCGTAGGAAGTGATATGAGCTTTAAATTAAAGGACGGAGAGAAGATTGGGCGGGGCATCCGGAAAACCGCCAGACGGGAGATTGATGCCATCATCGAACACCTTGCCGGCCGACATTTTGAAGCGGAGGGAAAGTCGGTTCACGAAGCCCGAAAACATTTGAAAAAAACTCGGGCGTTGCTGCGCCTCATTCGAGACGAACTCGGTGACCGGATCTACCGGCAGGAAAATCGGGCTTTTCGCGATGTGGGCCGAGTGCTGTCCCCCCGGCGGGATGCCGAAGTGCTGGTCAAGGCTTTGAACAATCTGCGTTGCGGCCAATCCCCGGGGGTGAAAATGGCGCTGCTCAAATTGGAAAAAGTGCTGCTCGGCAGGCACCAACAGGCCTTTGAAACCGGGGATTGCAACCAGGATTTGGGACCCGCTCTGAAAGCGGCGCGGCGTCGGGCCGGGCATTGGCCGTTGGAAAATCTGGAATGGTCGGACTTCATTTGCGGTTTGCGGCGAAGTTACGGGCGCGGCCGCAAGGCCTTGAAGAAAGTTGAACGTGTGCGCACCAACGAGAATCTGCATGAATGGCGCAAACGGGTGAAAGATTTATTGTATCAGTTGCACCTGGTCGAGGCGGTCTGCCCAAAAGTGATCAGCAAATTGGGCGAGGAAATAGAGAAGCTTGGCGAGCATCTGGGTGAAGATCATGACCTGGCAATGCTCGACGCAATGGCAAAAAGTGCCGGGTTGACGCTGAAGGAAACACAAGGCATTGCTCACTGCCTTGAGGTACACCGCCGTCCATTGCAGGCGGCAGCTTTTGATTTGGGCCGGCGATTTTATGCCGAAAAGCCAGACCGCTTTGCGCAGCGAATTCGCGATTGCTCGAAAACTGGCGGTGGCGGGTGATCACAAAAACGCTTACGACAGCAATCGGGAGAGGAAAAGGATGAGCAGAATCGCGGCGGTTGCAAAGATGCTGCAGAGGATTTTCTTGCTGCGTTTGGTATCGCTCAAGGAACCACATTCCATGCATTTTCTCAGCGTGCTCGAAATC
>JAQGOT010000374.1 GCA_028293465.1 Pedosphaera sp.
CCTCAGAATGGTGACGAACGGTGAACCGAACCTACACCTTTTTAGGGTAACCCGCTCTGAGCCTGAATTGAGTTTTAAGGCACTTTCATCCCCTGAGACGGCTCATTCCCCTTTCTTGGCGGTTTTCTGATTTTGGGGCAGGAACCCGCCTTGGCTTGCATCCGAACGTGAGAATGCCATACTTGCATCCGAAAGAAAACATTATGGGGAAAAGCAAGCCGCTGTTGTTCGTTGACACAAACATTTTTTTAGATTTTTACCGCGCTGAGGGAGAGGCGGGGCTAACCCTTTTGAAGCATCTTGAGACTGTTTCGGAATCACTCATCATCACTGACCAGATTGAAGTTGAATTTCTGAACAACCGTCAGCGGGTAATTTCCGCCGCTCTGCAATGCCTCAAAGCACCTTCGATTCCCTCATTCACACCGGCTTATCTTTCCGACACTAAAGCCGCTGCATCAATCGAAAGGAACCTTCAGGAGATTCGCAAACGGATTGGTATTTTAAAGGAGCGATTTGCTCGCGTGTTGAAAGACCCCGGCCAACACGACCCTGTTTTTAAAGCCGTTAAGAAAGTTGCTTCGGAACACACAATCTTAAATCTGAAATTTGCAGAAGCCGACCAACTAAGAATCTCCAATTTTGCTCTGTCGCGTTTCCAAAGAGGTTTCCCCCCTCGCAAAAGACAGGACGATAGCATTGGAGACGCAATCAATTGGGAATGGATTCTGGCTTGTGCAAAAGCGAGCATGAGAGACGTAATCATCGTAAGTCGTGACGGGGACTATGGACTTTGGCAAGATGGCAAATCCTACATTAACGACTGGCTTCAACAGGAATTTAAGGACCGTGTTTCACCCAAACGGAAAGTCGAATTGAGCCGAACTCTGGCCCAAGCTCTCAAAAGGCTGTCGGTGCCAGTGACCTCCGCCGAGGAAAAGGAAGAACAGAGCATCATCAAGCATCAGACAGTGCCGCCAGTTCAGTCAGAGGCAGACCCAGCCTTTGACGAATTTGCCTTTGAACCGTTTTGGCCAGAACTTATGAAGCGCATCGGCCTAAAACACCCAGCCAAGTGGATATATCTAAAAGAAGCACGATATGTCTGGCGCAACGGAAATGCTCTTGAAATGTTCTTTGAGCCGGAATTTCACAATCATTGCAATTTGATTGATAATCCAAGCGTTCACGTTGTGATTCTTGATGCTCTCGTTGAAATGGGAATCGGCGATATCCAGAAAATCAACTTTGAAAAAATAGCCCCCCCTCATCAGGTCGAATTGGATACGCCAGAGTCGCTGCCACCAAAGGGGAAGGAAGATATTTTTTAACAAAAAAGAAGCGGGCAACCCATTTATCACTAGGCGTTCAAGCTGGCGCAATTCCCTCTGCGACGGTCACAAGCAAACCGTGAAAAATTGTGGGATTCCATTTTCATTCAGCCTTGGTGGAAAACTGGTCTTCCTTATTTTTAAACAGGATGTTGAAAGTTGTTAGCGAGCCGTAACTGCGGGTGATGTATTGCTGCATTTCGACTTTCTCACCATCGGTCAATTTCTCATTGGCATTAATCTTTTGTTCCAGAACGCGCAACTGATTGCGGACGCCAATCAGCTTGTGAAAGAAAACTTCAAGGGGAACTTCCTTCGTTTGCAAGGTGGGGTCTGCGGGGTGCAAGACCAGCTTGCCCTTGTGCCAGCGGACGCCAAGTTGTTCCACCACCGCGCCGGGTTTTTCAAAACCTAACCTGTCAATGACACTCTCAACCGTGGCTTCCAAAAATTGATGAAGGGGCATTTCCAGACCAGAGACAGAGACGCTTGGTTCTGCGGGGGTAATGCCGCTTATGTCGGGGTCAATTGTCCGCAAGGCGTCGTCAAAGCGAATTTCAGCCGTGCGTTCTGATATGGTTTTGACTGTGCCAACCCCGTATTGGGGATGCTTCACTTGGAGGCCAACCGTTAAAGATTGAATTTTCATATGAGAATGGTATTAAAGGGGCGAATTGAGGGGGGTTTTTAAAGAACACAACATCACGATTTTGTGGAAGAACACTTCCATCGGCACTTCCTTTGGCTGGAGCGCTGGATCAGCCGGATGAAGCACAAGCCGGCCGGTGTGCCAGCGAACGCCAAGCTGCCTGACTTCGGAGTCTGGATTCTCCAAGCCGAGTTCGCGGATGGCGGCGCTCACGGTTTGGTCGATGATCTGGGTTAAAGGCATTTCCAGCCCGGTGAGGGCGGCTTGGGCCTCCGCCGGTTCCAAGCCGCTGGTGCTAGGCGCAATGGTGCGTTTGCCCTCGCCGAATAAAATATCTGCAGTGTGCTCCGAAATGGTTTTTACGGTGCCGAGGCCATATTGGGGATGCCTGACCTGCATGCCGATGTGCAAAGCTTCAATCTTCATGCCAAAATTGTAGCCGCCACCCGAGTTTCAGCAACCCTCAATCCGATGCCAGGAGCTTGATGTCCGGAAAGTTCAGACCATTCCAGCCGACGTCGCCAATGCCGAACTGCGACGGACCCTTATACAAAGCCGCTCCGGTTCCACCAGGCTGTCTTCGTGCAATGGCGTAAGGCCGTTCGTGATTACGATCAGAAACAGCACGGTTTGGGTATCGGACAGTTTTTTGGTTGCCTCTCTTTGCGCCCCGGATAGGTTGGTGAGGACGACGAATGACCATCGGCAACAAACATTGGAATCGGCTGGGCTTCGAACGGGAGCTTTGGCGGAAAGGCCTGACCCTCGTTGCGGGAGTCGATGAGGCCGGCTGCGGTCCGCTGGCGGGGCCGGTCGTGGCGGCTGCGGTGCTGTTCCCCTGCAGTTGGCTTGAGTCCGGCCTTTTTTCCAAACTCCGCGGCCTGAACGACTCCAAACAACTTACCGAGGAGCAGCGGGAGAAGTATTACACGATCATTACCGCCCACACTGAGATTCGCCATGGCGTTGCCATCGTGGATGTCGAAATAATCGACCGCATCAACATCCTGCAGGCGGCGCACCGGGCGATGAATCAGGCGCTCGAACAATTTCAGCCCGCGCCGCAACATGTGCTCGTGGATGGTCGCCCGGTAAAATCGCTTCGCTTCCCGCACACGCCGCTGGTGAAGGGCGATTGCCGCAGTTATTCGATTGCGGCGGCCAGCGTGGTCGCCAAGGTCACCCGGGATCGATTGATGTTGGAATACGACAAGCAATATCCCGGGTATGGTTTTGCCGACCACAAAGGCTACGGCACCCCGCAACACCTCGCCGCCATTTCCGCGCAAGGTCCGTGCCCAATCCATCGCCGGAGCTTCTCGCCGTTCCGGCCGGTCGCAGTGGAGTTGGAACTCTTCGATGCCTTGCCCATGCTTCCGGTTAGCCGCACGGATGGGGTTCCGCCCGGTTGATTTCCATCGCTCACAGGTTCCATTGTCGCTAATCTGGTACAACTGATGAGCCTCTGGGAGAAAATCAAGGCGTGGCGCACTCGCAAGGAGAAACCCGTCAGCGCGCGTCGCGGTGAACTGGGGGAACTGGCCGCCAAGCAGCATCTGCGAGGCTTGGGATTGAAATTTCTGACGGCGAACTTCCGTTCGAAACGAGGGGAAATCGATCTCATATTCCGCGATAATGAATGCCTCATCTTCGTGGAAGTAAAAGCGCGTTCCTCCGAGAGTTGGATCCGGCCGGCAGCGGCCGTCAATGCCCGGAAACGCCGCTTACTCTCCCAAACCGCTCTGGACTATTTGAAATTGCTCAAGCAACCACCCGTGAAAATCCGCTTCGATATCGTGGAGGTGCTGCTGAGTGACGGTGAGGTCGCGGAGGTCCGTCACTTGCCGAACACATTCGTGATGGAGAGGCCGTACCGATACGGTTGACTATAGATGCTCTCCGGCCATGACGTCGGTGTCCTTGAGCCCAAGTTCAAACGGTTCCAGTGGCATAGGCCGGTCGTGGTTGAGATATTCCTCGCAGATTGTGAAAAACTCGACCTCGGTGTTGACGCGGCGGATCCGGTGCAGAAATTGACCAGTGGGCTCGACTCCCAGCCCGATGTAATTCACGTACTTCTTCATTTTCTGGACGTGAGCCAATTCCTTGATCTCCGGCGGGCGGACGGTTTCATAAAGGGTCCGCAGATATTTCAGCACATCGTGGCCGGTGGGGACGAAGAGCGCTTCTCCGCGGCGATGCTGGCGGATCTGGTGAAACAGCCACGGGTTGCGGATGACGCCCCGACCAATCATCAATCCCCGCGCGCCGGTCGCCTCTAAAACCTCCTCCGCTTTTTGGGCGGAATAGACATTGCCGTTGGCCAGCACGGGGCAGGGGACCGCCTGCACGGCGCGGGCGATGTAATCGTAATGCACCTCGGTGCGGTACATCTCCTTGACGGTGCGGCCATGCACCGTCAGCAGATCGATGGAATGCTTTGCAAAGATGGGCAGGAGCTCGTCAAAGACCTCGGGTGAGTCGAAACCGATGCGGGTCTTTACCGTGAATTTGATCGAGATGGCGTCCCGCAACGCCCCAAGAATGGCATCCACCCGCTTCGGTTCGCGCAGCAAACCGCCGCCCGCGCACTTCCGGTAAACAATCGGGGCCGGGCAACCCAGATTTAGGTCCACCGCCACGATGGGCAACTGCTGCAATTCTTTCGCCGTGCGCACGAGCGACGGGATGTCATTGCCGATCATCTGCGCGATGGCGGGCTTGCCTGTCGGATTTTTAACAATGGATTCCGCAACCCACTTTTCGAGATGCGAAGTGGCGTGGACGCGGAAATACTCGGTGTAATACACGTCCGCGCCGCCGTAAGTCGCCATGACTTTCCAGAACGGCAGGTCGGTGACATCCTGCATTGGCGCCAGAGCAAGGATGGGGGCTTTGTTGTCAAGCATGTCTTGGAATTGGGCGTGCCACATGCTTTTTGTATTCGATTGCATCACGCCTGGAATTGAGGATGCTGCCGCAGCTTTTCCCGCGTTTCGGAGGTTAAGGGCGCCTGGCGATAAACCGGTTCCCACATCGGTTCGGCGCTGGTGGAGTTATTGGCGCGCTGGAGCCACTTCTTGTCGAGGGGTTCGGAGATCAGATCCAGCGTGTTGGCGGCGATGGTGGTTTCCTCCTTCTCCCCGGTGGCATGGCCGGCGCCGACGTAAAAGCCTGCGAGCAAGAGCGAAACGCGCAGCAGGGTGCTCCGGGAATAGGTTGGCAGCGCGCAAGGGCGGGCAGGGTCCAGAAAACGAAACAAGTTGGCAAACAGCGGTTGCGTCCACATGGCCGGATTCTTGGCTGGTGAGAAGGCGTCGAAAAGGATGGCGTGGGGCGCGGGAGGAGGTTGGGTGGGTGAGTCGGTGAGCCGGTGAGTGAGCAGGGAAGGGAAGTCACCCAAATGAAGTTCCCAGTTTACCCTTCGGTTTCCGTCAGCGAACGAAGTGTTGTGGTCTGCAATCAACCGCTGCACGGCGGCTTCGTAATCGGTGAAGTAGCCGAGACTGGCTGCGTTTTCCAGTGCGAATTGCAACGGGGCCAAAGTGTGGTCGAAGCTCACGATGCGGAGCGGGCAACTAGCGTCACGGGTGGCCCGGAGCACGGTCAGGACGTTCGCCGCAGCGCCCAAGCCCACGTCCCAGATAACGAATTCGCCGGTGTGGTTCGCCATCCACTCGGGCAGACGTAATTGTTTCACGTACAAGGCTTCCGCCTCCGCCACCGGACCGATGACGGGATGGAAGGTCTCGCGATGGGCCAGCGAATGAACGCTGTGCGTGCCATTGGCGAGTTTGACAATGCGATAGTCGGCGGATGTTTGCACCGACCAAACATAACAGAGGAACGCGTGAGCGGAACAGGAATTACGCTGAATCCGGCATCATCACAAAAGCAAAGCGGCGGTTTTGAGCCGCCGCTTGCGAGATTGAATTTTCCTGTGAATTACAACTGCTTCATCGCGTTATCCAAGGCGGTGTAGAGTTCATTCATGGTGGCTTCGGTTTCGTCGCCCATGTTCGAGAGGCGGAACGTGGTGCCTTTGATCTTCCCGTAACCGCCGTCGATGAGGAAGCCCTGGTCCTTTACGAGCTTCTGCAATTTTGCGACGTCCACGGTGCGGCCGCCCGGCTTGGCACCGTTGTTGACGCAGGTGAGCGTGACCGACTCGAACCCTTTTTCCGGATACAATGTGAAACCATGGCGGGCAGCCCAAGCATGCGTCATCCCGGCGAGTTTGGCGTGGCGGGCATAACGGGCGTCGAGACCTTCGGCGAAAAAGTCATCCAGTTTCGAGGCAAGGGCGTAAACATGGCCGATGCTGGGTGTGCTGGGCGTCATGTGACCTTCGGCATTTTTCTGGAACTCGACAAAGTCGAAGTAATAGCCGCGGTCTTTCATCGTCGCCGCCTTTGCCAGCGCGGCCGGGGTGCAGGTGAACACCGCCAAACCGGGTGGCATGGCGAACGCCTTCTGCGTGCCGGCCAGCAAGACGTCGATGCCGAGCGCATCAAATTCAATCTTCGTGGCGCTCAGGGAACTGACCGCGTCGATGATGAACATCACGTCCGGATACTTTTTCTTGAGCGCGGCGACTTCCGCGAGCGGACTCATCGTGCCGGTTGATGTCTCGTTATGGATGAGCGTCAGCGCGTCGAACTCGCCGGTGGCGAGTTTGGCGTCGATTTGCGCAGCGCGAATAGGCGAGCCCCAATCCACCTTGAGCCCCTCCGCCTGCTTGCCGCAACGCAGGGAGACGTCGAGCCATTTGTCGGAGAAAGCGCCGCACATGCAGTTCAGGACTTTTTTTGCCACCAGATTGCGGATGGCGCCTTCCATGACGCCCCAGGCGGACGAGGTGCTGAGATAAACAAGTTGCTTGGTGTAAAACAAGGACTGCAACTGGGGTTGGATTTTGGCGTAAAGGTCTTTAAAGCCCTGGCCGCGATGGCCGATCATCGGTGAAGAGAAAGCGCGAAAGGTTTTCTCGCTGACTTCGACCGGCCCCGGAATGTGCAGTTTGACGTGTGCCATAGATGTATGTGAAAGTTTTCACAAGCAAGGAAGATTAGCAAGTGGAATTCAGATTGGCATTTTGATCGGGTTTATAGAACATGGGATGGGAAACCGGCTCCCTTCGACCGACTTTGGAACCTTGGAGCCAATCCGGGGGCTCGGAACGAAAATACTTTTGTCCAGATGGAGGGTTTGGGACGACTAAATGGGTAGATGACTCAACATGAACGACGCCCCGGAAGAATTGTGTGATCGCGCCAAAGCCGGTGACAGGGCTGCGGCGTCGGAACTGCTTGTTCTCTTTCATAAGCGGGTATTTGCTTTCTTTCGCCGTCTTTGCCGGAACCACGAGGACGCGGAGGATCTGACGCAGAAAACCTTCTCCAAGGCATGGGCTTCGTTGCCCAGCTACAACGGACGTTCGTCGTTCTCCACCTGGATTCATGGCATTGGCTACCATGTTTATGTGGACTGGAGGAGAAAAAAGAACCCGGTGGAAGGCAAAGCCGATGAGTGGTGGGAAACCTGCGTCGGGGAAGGGCCAAGCCCGTTTGAGGATGCGGCGGAACGGGAGTTGGCCAGCCAGGTTTACGCGTTGGTGGAACAACTCGAGCAAGGAAGCCGGGAGGTGGTCCACCTGCACTACTACCAAGGGTTATCAATTCAGGAGACGGCGGACGTTTTGAACATCGCGACCAGCACTGTGAAATACCGGCTCCGTGGAGCGCTGGGCGACCTGCGATCCAAATCGGCAGAGCCGAAGCTGCGAGCCAGTTGAAACCCTGGTTGAGGAAACACCATGAATGACGAAAAACTTGAAGAGATTTTGCGAAAATCGCCGCGGGTGATCGTGCCTCCCGGGGTGCTTGACCATTTGCAATCGCAAATCTGTCTGCCGAGCGCCGCCCCGTCTCGGGCGGATTCATTCGATGCACGACCATGGCTCCGGCGCTGGTTGCCGGCACTCTCCTTCGCGGCGTTCTTTGTTACGTGCCTGGTTGCGATTGGAATTCAGGTGAGCATCCTTTCCGAACTGAAGCGGCAGAATGAAGCCTTGCGCATCTCCACTCAAGGCATTAGTCCGCTGCGGGCAGCCAACGAGGAGTACAAACGCCTTCAGGCACAGGGCCAGGAACTGGAGCGTCTGCGCAAGGATTATTCGGATCTCAAAAGACTCCGCGCCGAAGTTGGGCAATTGCGCGGACAATTGCCAGAAGTGGAAAAACTTAGAGCCGACAATCAACGGCTTACGACCGAGATTGCAGCCCGCTCGGGAAAGTCCGATCCTGGAGAGAAACCCAACGATGATTTCTTCGCGGAAGCCCAAGCGAAGGCTGAACGCATTCAATGTGTGAATAATCTCAAACAAATCGGGCTGGCTGGCAGGATCTGGGCCGGGGACAACAACGACCGGTTCCCGCTCGACTTTCTGTCCATGACGAATGAGCTGAATACGCCGGTCATCCTGAAGTGCCCGGCAGACAAGGCGCGGAGTGTCACAAACTGGGCGGAAGTGGCCGCCGGAAATGTCAGCTACCAGATGGACGCTCCCGGGAGCAGCGAGGCCGAAAACCCCGACACGGTCTTTGTCGAATGCCCAATCCACCACAATTTGCTGCTCATCGACGGGAGCGTCCAACAAACGAGCCTGGAGTTCTTAAGCACGCACCTGAAGGTGGTGAACGGCAGGAAGGTTCTCGTCCGATGAAGAATTCGTTGCGTTTCACTTGGCGGGTGGTGTCGGTCTTGATCCTGCCCGGCGGGTTGACTGTGGTGGTTCTGAACCAGGACGCGATCATCAAACTTCGGGCCGAGAACGAGGCTTTATTGGGCGGGCAGCAGGAGGCGCAGCGGCTCGAGCTGGAAAATCAGGAGATCCCCCGCCTGCGTCAGGATGCTGATGAGATCGAAAAACTTCGTGCAGAAAATCAAGCGCTGCCGAAGCTTCGCAATGATGTCCGGCAATTGCGTCGGCAAGCCGGAGAACTGGCCGCGTTACGTGCCGAAAACCAGCGTTTGTTGGCGAATGGTAAGGCCACGGAGCGTCCGGATGTTCCAGCTCCGTTGCCGGCGGATTTCCTTCTCCGATCAAATTTGAGGGACGCCGGGTTGGGCACACCCGAAGCCGCGATCCAGACCTTCTTTTGGGCAATGTGCCAAGGGAATGTGGAGCGTGTGAGTCAGTGCATTCTGGAGCGCACGCCAGGGATTCGATATGGGGACGTAGACGTGCAGCGACAAGATCTTCTCAAAGAATGGAGCAGGTTTTCGGGTTTTCGTATCGCCAGCAAAAAGGAAAACGCACCGGATACAGTGTTAATTTCTTTACAAACTTCTCCTGGCGGTACGGAGATGCAGCGCATAATAAAAAGGGTCGGCAACGAGTGGAAGCTGGAGGAATAAGTAACGTGTTATCCTGGCTTCGGTCGCTCATTTCTGACGTAACCATTGCTACGGAACCACTCGACCGCATCGGCGAGGGCCTGCCTGGGCGGGGTTTGCGGCAGACCGAGTTCGCGGATGGCTTTGGCGGGATTGAAATACATTTTACATTTGGCCATGCGCACCCCGGCGAGCGGCGCCTTGGGTGGTTTGCCGGTGAATTTGGAAATGGTTTCGTCCGCGTGCGCGGCGAGCAGGGCGACGAAGTAGGGGACTTCCGTTTTCGGCGCCGGGATGCCGGTGATTTCCTGCAGGACATCCAACGCGAGCTTCATGCTCCAATTGCCCTCGGCGTTGCCGAGGATATAGCGTTCGCCGATGCGCCCCTTTTCGGCGGCGAGGATGTGACCGATGGCAACGTCGCGAACATGGACCCAGTTGAGGCCCGTGTCGAGATAGGCCGGCATTTTGCGGTTGAGGAAATCAACGATCACCTGGCCGGTGGGAGTGGGTTTTACATCGCGGGGGCCGACGGGAGCGCTGGGGTTGACGATCACGATGGGCAGGCCTTTGGCTGCGAGCTCGCGCGCCAGCACTTCGGCGCGCCACTTTGAAATCTTGTAATGGTTGGAGAGTTGGCTGGGTTTGGTCGGCGCCGTTTCATCCGCCGGGACGCAGGTGTGACCGCGATCAAACTGGGGCAAGCCGACGCAGCCCACGGTGCTGGTGTAAACGATGCGCGAGCAACCGGCTTGGGCGGCTTCCTCCAGGACAATGCGCGTGCCCTCCACATTCGCGGCATACATGGGCGCATAATCCTTCAGCCACAGATGATAGCTGGCGGCGACATGGAAGCACCAATCGCACCCGCGCAACCCGGCGGCGCAGGCGGCACGGTCGTTGACGTCGCCATTTACGCGCTCGAACTCCGTCCCGGTCAGCCCGCGGAGATCGCTGGTCGGGCGAAGCAGCGCTTTGACGCGGTGGCCGCGGGCAACCAATTCCTGCACCAGATTGGCCCCAATGAAACCTGAAGCGCCAGTAACGAAACAATTCATATCCGATGACATTCAAGCACGAAGCAACCCGAATTGACAAAAGATAATACAGGGTCTCAAACCTTGCCTCACCGGGCCGCCGGCCGCCGTTAGCAATCAAAAATAAAAATAGGCGGTTTGCCGGCATTGGGCCAAGGAAAAGTGAATCACGGGGGGTATTGACACCGCAGGCTATTTTCGAGTCTAGTTGCGTGGCGCGCGGGACAAATGCCAATGGAGTGCGGAAGTGAACCAATAACAGAACATAACCCCATGAACAACCAAATCATTGTCGGCCCGATCCTCGGTTTTGAAGAAGGCGGTTTTTACACGGTTTGCGTGCTGCTGGAACAGGGCTCCACGCCGCCCGTGCTGGAAATTCGCGGTTTGCAACAGACGCAGCCGTTTACGAAGGCCGCGAAGGTGGCGGAGAAGGAGTTTTGGCGGGCGGAGTTCCAGGTGCCGGTGCCGATGCTTGGCCTTCAGGTTGCCTATGTTGTCCAGGTCAATGGCACGGCACTACAGGACCTGCATGGTCGGGTTGGGTGGAGTTTCTACGTCCCCGGCAGCGCTGAGCAACCACTGATTGCCTATGCCTCGTGCAACGGTTTTTCCAGCGCCAAGTTGGCGCGGGACACGGACAAGCCGTATCGCCTTTGGGAACGGATGAAGGATTTGCACCAGACGAGGCCGTTCTCTTTGCTGTTGATGGGAGGTGACCAGGTTTATGCGGATGAAATCTGGGAATCCAAGAAGTGCCCGACCTTGCAACGGTGGAACGGGTTGGACGCGGAGGAGCAGGAGGATGCGAAGGTGAGCGCGCGCATGGCGTCGGAGATCGCGGGGTTTTATGACGGGCTGTACGCGGATCGGTGGAAGGACGAAACGATGTCGCTCATGTTCGCGAGCGTTCCCTCGATCATGATGTGGGATGATCATGACATTTTCGATGGCTGGGGTTCATATCCCGAGAGGCGTCACAGCTGCGATGTGTTCCAGGAGGTGTTCAGGCATGCGAGCCGGGTTTATGATGTTTTTCAACTGCGGTGTTCCAGCCGGAATCGCCTGAGTCCGAACGGGTGTCATCGCACGCTGCGGTTGGTGTTTCGCGACTTCCATATCCTGTGCCTGGACAATCGCTCCGAGCGGACGATGGACCAGATCATGTCCA